>JAABSF010000100.1 GCA_011390535.1 Deltaproteobacteria bacterium
CCAGCCTCTTCAGCTCTTCTGCCAATTGGACACCTTTCCCCGGGGGAAACCATCTGGAGACATCTTCCGGCCCAGCCACCGGAATAGAGCCGCACGATGAAGAAGACAACACCTTCGCCAGCCTCGTCGCCGCTTCTTTTACATGGCTCAACACACCGGAAAACTTGGACAAGGCAAAAACATCCTTCGGTAAACTATTTTGCCCTTTCCCGACCTTCAAGTCCACCAAAACCGCTCGCTCATCGGTCAACAAAGAACTCACCTTAACCAACAAAACATTCTTATCTCCCTTAAAGAAATATAGATCAAACCCCAGCACCATACCACTGGCGGCCTTGAACCCGGCAAGCTTCACCACTGACATAAAAGCTGCAAAACGATTCTCATTACCTTCATGAATCGGCAGATTTTCATAAGCCTCTTCAACAGAGACACCACTGAGCTGTTTAGTCATCCCACTGGTGACGAGCTTCACAAAAGGACGAAGAGCCTCCAATGGGTTGTCTTTTAGAGGCGTTGGTCTTCCATGCCTAGGCACTCCCTGTTTCTCTTTGGATGAATCCGATGATCTCGAAACTCCTCTCTTTGTTTCAGGAGTGGATTGCTTTTTAGAGATAGCGGGCTGAGATTTCCCGGGAGCCGCCGTAACCCCATCTTCTTTTCCCCCTTTGTCGGCGCGCTCTTTCTTACAACCAACACAAATGAATGAGGAAATCAAAACAAAAACAAACACCCGTCCAACCTTTGAAATAAGGGCTAAAAGGGCTGACTTAACTGAAAGGGCCGACTTAAAACCAACTCCGGGAGTCGCAACATTTTGTTTCATGTGTGTCTCCTTGTACAAACCTTTTTACCCGTTTAACTCTAACATGACAACATTGCAAACACATTGCCGGCGCCTTTCCGCGAATCTGTCCAGATATTCACTGCCATCAATGGTATGGGAAGTTTCGACAAATTGTGCAATATTCCGACTGGACGGAGTAAGAGCTGACTCAAAAATAACTTATCTAATTTTTGAATCATCCCTAAGGCTGTTTTTTTGTTTCTTCTTTGTCGGAAGAGGAATCATGGGAGAGCACGATATGAGCGACAAAGATCTTATCCTAGCCATTGACAACGGAACACAGAGCATCCGGGCCCTTCTCTTCGATGCACAAGGAAAACTTCATGAAAAAGTGAAAGTGGAGTTAGAGCCCTATTTTTCAGAACATCCCGGCTGGGCTGAACAAAAACCGGAATATTTCTGGGACAAGCTCTGTGAAGCCTGTCAAACTCTCATGAACAAAAGACCCCTTGCCGGTGAGCGCCTGGCAGGGGTGACACTTACAACCCAGCGGGCCACTGTAGTGAACGTAAATAAAAACGGCGCGCCCCTCAGGCCGGCGATTTTATGGCTGGACGCACGAAGAACTTATGGGCTCAATCCCGTAGGGGGGTTGTGGGGCCTGGTGTTCAAGCTCATCGGCATGAATGAGACGGTGGATTATTTTCAGGCCCAGGCGGAGGCCAACTGGATATCCAAGCATCAACCTGATATTTGGAATGAAACACATAAGTTTCTTTTACTTTCAGGATTTTTAACTCACCGTTTAACCGGGCGTTTCGCAGACTCAGTGGGCAGTCAGGTGGGGTATATCCCTTTTGATTACAAGAAATTAGAGTGGGCTAAACCATCTGACTGGAAATGGAGCGCCCTCCCAATCCAACGTCATCACCTACCGGATCTTGTCCCCCCGGGGGAACCCATTGGTGAAATCACCAACGCAGCTGCAGCGGCAACCTCAATTCCGGAAGGCACACCCGTCATCGCAGCGGCTGCAGACAAAGCATGTGAAGTGCTGGGTGCAGGATGCGCAGACCCACATATAGGTTGTCTTAGTTATGGCACCACAGCTACCATAAACACAATCCACCGGAAATATGTCGAGGCAATACCACTTATTCCACCCTATCCTGCTGCGATACCCGATGCCTACGCACTCGAAATACAGATTTTTCGGGGCTACTGGATGGTCTCTTGGTTTAAAAGAGAGTTCGGGATGCGGGAAAAAAAGCTGGCCCAAGAGAGAGGCGTGGAACCGGAGACCCTGTTCGACAAGCTGCTGGCAGAGGTGCCCCCGGGGTGTTTGGGATTAACTCTACAACCATACTGGTCCCCCGGAGTCAAAATTCCAGGCCCTGAAGCCAAAGGCGCCATCATCGGATTCGGCGACGTGCACACCAGAGCTCATATCTACCGGGCGATTCTGGAAGGGCTCGCATATGGGCTGCGAGAAGGAAAGGAGCGCACAGAGAAGAGAAGCAAAATCAACATTAGAGAGGTCCGAGTAGCCGGCGGGGGATCTCAAAGTGACGGCGCCATGCAGCTCACTGCCGACATTTTCAATCTCCCCGCCTCCAGACCCCACCTTTATGAAGCCTCCGGTCTGGGAGCAGCCATTGACTGCGCTGTAGGGTTAGGATGGTACAGTGACTTTGGATCGGCTGTGTCGGAGATGACTCACTTGGGCACCACCTTCGAGCCGAGAAGAGAGGCGGTGGAAATCTACGACAAGCTATACAACAGGGTCTACCGCAAAATGTATAAGCAGCTCAAACCACTGTATGAAGAGATTCGGGAGATCACCGGTTATCCTGAAGCTCCAAGATAATCCATGATTTTATTATGCAACCCCTGGATTCATGACTTTGCCGCCTACGACCTGTGGATGCGCCCTGTGGGTTTGTTATCTCTTGCCGAGGTTTTGATCCGCAAAGGGGTCTCCCTGGAGCTGGTCGATGTTCTGGACAGAAGCACCCTTACCTGGGGACCAAACGCAAACCCGAGGCCGAAAAAAGACGGCAGGGGAGCTTTTTACAAAGCTCGCCTTGAGAAACCGGAGATCATTCGACACGTTCCCCGCTACTTTTCAAGGTATGGGGCACCTTACGATAAAGTCAAAGAACGGCTTCAAAAACTATCTCAAGCACACCAATTCAAAGCCCTCTTACTCACTTCATCTATGACCTACTGGTACACAGGGGTAACCGAAACGGCCCATTTGCTCCGGCGCTCTTTTCCCGGCACCCCTCTCGTGGCGGGCGGCTCTTATGTTGAGCTTATGTACCATCACGCAGCCACCCATATCGGCGCGGATCTCTGCTTTTCTACAAGGCTCGCCGAAAAAAAATCCGGGCTCACAACATCTCTGGAAAACCTGCTGGGAACAAAGCTCCAACCCTGGCCCGATATTTTGCCCGTGAGTCTCCGCAATGCCATGGATCTTTACCCTTTCTGGACGAGTTATCCTCTCATGACATCCGTCGGCTGTCCCTTTAACTGCAGGTTTTGTGCTACATCAATACTCCAACCAAAGTTTCGCCGACGGCCATACAAAAAAGTAGTCGAAGAGATCTTTGAAGCAAATGATGCCCGGGGGGTGACAGACTTTGTATTCTATGACGACGCACTGTTGCACAGACCGGACCAACATATCAAGCCGCTGTTGAATGCTCTCCTTGAAAACGGAGCAGGAGAACGGTCTTCTTTCAGATTTCACACGCCAAACGGGCTTGCGCCCCGGGACATTGATGCAGAGCTCGCTGAAATGATGAAAAAAACCAACTTTCCCAGGCCCCGGCTAAGCTTGGAGAGCATCGATCCGCTTCGTGCAGCCGACATGAGCTACAAGGTAACCATCGAAGATTACAAGCGAGGGGTCTCGAATCTCCTTAAAAGCGGCTATAAGCCCGGAGAGCTCATTACCTACATCTTGATGGGGATCAAGGGAGAACGCGAAGAAATGGTAGCTGAATCAATCAGAACCGCTTATGAGGCGGGTTCCACCGTGACGGTGGCCGGTCTGTCTCCTATTCCGGGCACGCCTTCATATAGAGAATGGGAGATCCCTGAAAACATAGACCCTCTTCTCTTGAGCAACACCCTTTTTATCCCACACACTGCAAAAAGAATACAAAACGACAAGATGGGCCGTCCCCAAACCCACAAAGACCCGCTCCAACGAATGCGTCAATTAGCGAGAGAGCTAAACCGAAAAATCATGTAAAATCACAGCCAAGAACTCCTCCTGAAAACCCCAATGCCTCACAATCCTCGCCCCCCAAATCTTCCTCATCGCAATCTTCTCCACTGTCTATGACCCCATCACCACATGTGACTGAAAAACAACCCGATGAATCAATTTCACAGCTATCCGTACAAAAAAGCTCTCCTTGGCCCATACCAAGCGTCTCACAAGTCTCTCCCCCGAAATCCAGTTCATCACATTCCTCATCACCTTCCTTTATTCCATTTCCACATAAATCCGTGGTTATCCCCTGTATACCTTGGGTATCAAAAGAGCAGGACACAAGGACCAAACAGCCCAAAAGAATAAATAATATTATCCTAATATGGGTTATTTTCATGACAAAACCCCTCATGAAGTACGAAACACGCCCTTTTTACTTTAATAGAATAACCCAATATATTAAACTTGTAAATTCGGCATTCCGGCATTAGCACATGGATTCAAGCTATTATAAAAACAAGATTGAATTGCCGCAGGAAAGAAAAATGGCTATACCCGGACCAGGTCCCAAAGGATTGTTGTTTTACGGGCTCACCGCTCCACGACATGAACTCTCTCTTATAGAAGAGGTCTCGAAAAAACTCCAAAGACACCGGGGAGAACTGTTGGCCGAGCTGGAGCCCTTTTCTTTCAGTGACCTGACGGATTACTACGCTAAAGAAATGGGCGCCGATCTCATAAAAAAGTTTCTTTTGTTCCGCCGGCCTATAGATTTGGAAAACACCGCCGACCTGAAAAAGGACTCCAACGAACAGGAAAGACTTTATCTCTCAGGGACGGATAAAACCCGAAGAATCAACATCGACCCTGGAGTATTGACTTTATTTAATTTCTGTCTTCTCACCGCCAAGGGGTTTTCCCACCGGATTTATTTGGGAGAGGGGATATACATAGAGGTCACCCTTCGTGCAATCAAGGGAAAGCTGCGTCCTCTTGAGTGGACCTATCCGGATTACAAAACAAAAAATTCGATTAATTTTTTAGAGTTTGGGAGACAGCAATTGAAACAAATCATTGTTTCGCAAAAAAGCGTTAAGTGAAGCTTTTACACCTGTGTCGTCTTGTTGTTCAGCAAATTTCTCATAACCTTTTTTTAAGGCAGTGCTCCGGTCTTGTTTCTCGAAAATGCGGTGTTATCGAAGAGGTTAAAAAAAAAATTTCAAAATATTTGTGTTTTTTCTTGTATTTTCTGTATATTGAGATGAAATAATCACAAATATCACAAAATTTGCTTCCAAAGATTACATGAGCATTATCGGCAAAGAACAGAATATTTGAATACAAGACAAGAAAGAACCGAACAGGACGAAACCCAATAAAGCCCACAGCAAAACAATAGAACAAGAAAAAAGGTATCAGATGTCTTTGACGCGAACAATACTTCAATATCTCCCCAGATTAACCCTTATCAACGTGGCACAAGATTTGAGAGTAGGTGTCGGCAGCAATGACGAAAAAGCAGACATAATTAAAGAACTAATGTCCAGAAGACGCACCAGGCTGCCGGCGATTCTCGAAAAACTACCAAAACCGGAGCTGCGCAAAATATGTCTCTATTTACGTCTCCCAACGTCGGGCATGCCACGCGCGGATCTTATCTACCGAATACTTGATTGTCCGGAAAAAAACTGGGAAAACCCCATGACACCAAGGGAGATGGCTGCCCTTGAGAAGAAACCCAGGCGACGGCGACGGATCAGCAGGCCGATTTTTTCAAAGGACCACTCGAGAGACGAGAGATCCCTTGATAAGAGATTTGTATCTCATTGGAACAAATCCACCGGAGCAAAAATGAGGGCACATCGGAAAGCCCTGGGTTATTCACAAAAGGACCTGGCGCGGATGCTGGGAGTAAAACAATCTACCATCTCAATCTGGGAGAATGCATACTCGAGCCCCTCTCAAGCAATGCAAAAAAGAATCGAGTATCGCCTCAAAATGGACAGCGACACGCTGCCTACAAGGGCCGATGAGCAAAGTGTTGTTCGGTGGATTACCTCCCGCAGATTGCAATTGAACTTGAGCCAAAAGGATCTGGCACAAAAAATCGGTGTCGCCACCAGCGTGGTCTCTCAGTGGGAAACGGGGCAAACAAAACCATCTAAAACCACTTTGAAAAGAGTTTTTGAAGTTTTAGGTCACACTGCCGACGGAGAGACCATTCTGGAACCTGAAGCCTCTGTAAAAACCCTGCTCTTAACCGCAAGGCGACGACTGGGGCTCACGCAGAAAGATTTTGCGGACAAGCTAAAGGTCTCACAAGCTGCCATCTCAGTGTGGGAAAAGGGCAGATCCGAACCCCGGCCCAGAACAAAAAAGCTTCTATTAAAGACCTTGGCAAGAATCTCCAAAGACATATCAGGAGAAAGGGAAAACGAAAATCTTTCTAACTGGATCGCCGGCCATCGCCGCATGCATGGTATGACACAAAAAGAGCTGGCTAAAGCTTTGAGAACTTCACATTCGACCATTTCGCTTTGGGAAAATGGAAAAGTGCAGCCCAGCCCCCAGACTCTGAAGAAACTTTATTCTTTTTTCGGTGAAAGGTGGCAAGGTCAAAAAACAAACAAAATTGATCTCGCCGAAGCAGCCCATAATCAAAAAGCTTCTGTAAGAGCTTCCTCCAGGAAAGCTGCAGATACACGTCGCAGATCCGCAAAAAAGAAGGCCACAAAAACACGTGCCTTTCAAGGTCAAAAAAAGAAACCATCAGAAACCAATAATGCAAAAAAGGAAAGCTCTACCCCTAAAGCTACAAAGGGGCGCTCAATAAAAAAAAAGTCTAAAAAACCCGCTCCTCAGAGCGCAAGAATAGCTGAAATAATGAGACAGGCGGCAATCAACGGAAACAATGTCGCCGATGAAGATAATGCAGACTCTCCTGCTCAGAAAAACAAAACAAAACAAGAAGCTAAAAAGCTCCGAGATGGAGAGAAAAAAGTTCATCGCAGCGTCATAAGAAGACAGCGCCCTTCAAACTCAACCTCTTCAATAAATCATAACAATGACTAAAACCTATTAAAGGACTGTAGTAAAAAGAACTCTCCAAATCCAAATTTCTGGTGATTTTACGAAATGTCCTCTTCAGGCAACCTGCCTGTTAGTTGGTTCAGTTCCCGAAGATCTTGAGCCAGGGCGCCTGACAGTTGCCCCGGAATAAGTCGCCACGACCAATTTCCATTGGTGGTAGCAGGTCGATTCATACGGGCATACGAACCAAGACCTAAAACATCCTGGACAGGCAAAATACACAACTTGGCAACAGACTGAAAAGCAAGCCTTACGAGCTCCCATGGAGCATCGTTGATATCATGGCGCCGCCCGATATAACCAAAAAGTTGGGTCTTTTGCTCATTTGTAGCCTCTTCCTCAAGCCAACCCCGGACGGTATTGTTGTCATGCGTGCCGGTATAGACCACCGAGTTTTGGATATGATTATGGGGAGCATAGGCGTTTTCAGCAAAATCACCACCAAAAGAAAAGAGCAACACCTTGGTGCCCGGTATCGAAAACTTCTTCATGAGCTCCCGCACATCATCGGTGATTGTGCCGAGATCTTCTGCTAAAATTGACAGGTTGCCGAAACGACCTCGAACGGCCTGGAAAAAGTCTTCCCCCGGCCCATCCACCCACCTCCCTTTTATGGCGTTTTTGTGGTTGGCGGGAACTTCCCAGTAACCGGCGAAACCACGAAAGTGATCTATACGAACTGAATCATAAAGCTCAAAACTCTGTTCTAAACGATTCAACCACCACTTATAACCCGACTTTGCAAGCTCATCCCAACGATAAACGGGGTTCCCCCAAAGCTGACCTGTTTTGGAGAAATAATCAGGAGGTACCCCGGCCTGAACTTTCTTGCGTCCATCCGAGTGGAGCTTGAATAATTCCCTGTTGGTCCAGACATCAACACTGTCATGGCTCACATATATCGGCAAATCCCCCAGTATGCTCACTTTCTTTTCCGCGCATGTTTTTCTCAATGCAGTCAATTGCTTGAAAAAGAGATACTGCAAAAATTTTGTGTACTCTATTGATTCCGCAAGCTCATTAATTGCATCACGTAAGGCTTCCGGTTCACGATCCCGCAAACCTTTCGGCCATTTAATCCAGGGCTTTCCGCCCATTTTCTGTTTTATAGCCACAAAGAGAGCAAAGTCATCCAGCCAAGAGCTCTTTTCCTCAACAAACTCACGATACAACTCACTCTCTCGACGAGCTGTCCCGGAAGTTAGATCG
>JAABSF010000101.1 GCA_011390535.1 Deltaproteobacteria bacterium
GAAGACACAGCAGGCGGTGTAGAAGTCTTAACAAAAGCCTGTGAAGAAGAGCTGGAGGGCGATGACCGTCTCCAGCCGCTGTTGCTCAGAGCAGAGCTGAGAATGGCTCTTGGTGAAGCAGACGGCGCAATAGCCGATCTTGAAGAAGCTTACAATATTGACGCTGAAACAGTCCTGCCAAACCTTGTTGCGGGACATGATCAACGCAGAAAAATTGCCGGCGAATCAGGTGACAAGGAAGCCGAGAGGAGTTCAACGATACGTCTGGCCGAGCTATTCGCAGGGGCGGGTGAATCGGGACAAGCACAAGAAATTCTTATCGAGTGGGTAGTTAAAACACCGGACGATGAAGAAGCTTTGAAAACTCTTCGCGCGCTGGCAGTCGAGAGCAGTAACGAAGAAGGTATTATCACGGCATGTTCACGACTCGCCATGGTACAGGAGGGAGATGCACAGCTTGACGCCGCCTTGGCTCTCGCCGAGACAGCGATATCCGCCGGTCGTGAGAGCGACGCCAAAGCTGCGCTCACCACGGTCCATAAAGCCCAGCCGGGAGACAAAAAAATCATCGAACACCTACACACCATCTACACAAAGACTGAGTCCTGGAGCCAACTCGCGGAACTATACCTTGCAGAAGCCGAGAGTGCCGACGAGGAAGACGAGAAATTCCAAAACCTAAAAAAGGCCGCCGGGATTTATCTCGAAAAGTTGGATGACCCGAAATCCGCCGAAGGGCCGGTCTCTCAAATGAGAGAGATGGACCCTGAAAACCTGGACACCGCATTGCTATACGCCGACACGCTGGTCGCTTCAGGTAAGCTGGACGAAGCCTCGGACCTTCTTGATCCAATAATCGAAGCGCAAAAACGCCCCACTCCGAAGCTCGGCAAGCTGTTATTGCGAAAGTCAAGGCTCTCCGCTGCGGCAGGCGACACCGAAGCACAGATGAAACACCTGAACAAAGCTTTCAACGTTGCGCGCAAAAATGGAGAGATCGCCGTTGAAGTAGCAAAAGTTGCTGAATCAGTGGAAGATTACGACCTGGCCTTGAAAGCGCTCAGGACCATCAGCCTTGGTAAAAAAGCCGGCCCCCTTCCCCGGGGCGAGGCTTTCCTCTGGGAGGCAAAGATCGAAGCCAAACGAGGAAACCGCGCTAAAGCCTTACTACAAATCAAGAAGGCCCTGAAGGAAGATCCTGATATGCAGGAAGCCCTGGATTTGAAAGAAGAGCTGAGCAGTTGATTTTTTGACAAATCCCACCCTCGGCTAGAAAAGGTAAGGAGGCTTCGCAATATAGGATCACCAAGCTGGAACGTCGTTTCTGCAGAAAAACCCTCCCGCAGCGCCCCAAAGAAAACCTCCTCCTCCCTGGCCCTATTTTTCCACAGGAAAAAATCCCAGGGCGGATCTGTACGTATCTAAAAAACGAAACAGCCACGGTTCTATGAAAATGAACTATCTAATCGGCCCACCTACAATTTTTAGCCGGTTTTGTATCCAGTATCTCCAACTCTGGAAAACCCCACTTCCACACGTTCTTGTGTTTGCAGCAATTTATATTATTATGCTATTATTAAGTTGTTTATTTAAGCTTCGTTTTTTTAGCTTCGCTGATGAATGATAAACTTTGGTTAATCAGCTTCTAAAAAGAATTCAAGGGTTTGATTGATGTTGCATAAGTTTTTATGTTTAAGGTTAACCTGTCGCCATTTGAGTATTCAGCTGTTTTGATCCGGACGAAAAGCGTCTGAAGGAGATATCTGTTGAAAAATTTGGTTCGTACAACATCTGCAATACCCGTACCCGGCCTCACCAGGCTTTGTTCCCAGTGGAAAATAGGTTTGGTATTACTGTTTTTTGCTGTGTTTTCCTCTGGGTGCCCCTATGATTTCCCTGCGGTCATTGTTGACGCGGGGGAGGATCGGCCCGATGCTTTGTCTGAAGCCGGCACAATTGATTGCGACGGAGGCTGTGAAGTAAAATGCTCGAATGAATCTGTTGTTGATTGCAATGTAAGCGGTTCTACCTTGACTCCCGATTCAGCTTTCCTGGATCCTGATCCACCGGAAGGTTTCATACAGTGCGCGGGGTTCATAAACAACGATGATGACAATGTAACGGCTGATTGGGAGGGTAATTGCCTGGGAGTGGAACGAGTGCTTAGAATCAGATACTGGGATACATCGGGTGAGACATGGACGCTGTTGGGTGATGCTACCTTGAGCCCTGCATCAACTTCGGTATACGACCACCAGATTTTTGACGCAGTAGACCATGGCGGAACTGAAGGGGTCTTATCGAATGCAGGGGTGGAGATCTTGAAAGATGCTCCGGGAGAAATATCTCCATCCTATATAGGATGCGACAACTCGGGGTTGGCGTATGATTATGCGGCAAGTGATTTAATTCTAGCCAACCGCGATAACACTAAGACCCTTTGGGTTTGTAGTGCAGATCACTCGATTTCAGACAAACCTTGCCCTCCAAAAAATGAGCTGGTGTTGGTGGAGGCGGAGAAAGGGACATGTATTGCAGATCCGGGAGATTTTAACCATCTGGCTATAGCGATCTATTTTCAAAAAGAGAATTGAGTGAACTGCAGATGTAAGCATATAATAATTGCAAGAGCGCAAACGCTAAGGGCTGCATGAAGAAAGAAAACAGTCAACCACATAAACAAACGGCAGCAAAAAGCTCCCGTCCGCCTTTAAAGAAGACGAAGACGTTGAGTATGGGCGGGCATGGGATAGTGCGTCCCTCCTCGCCTTCCAAGGAAAAGGTGGAATCATCCCCTGCATTTGATCGCAAAAAACCCCTTGATATTGTTGAAAATAAAGGACCCAGTCAATCTTCTTTGAACACGAAGGGACCTCGGTCGAAGAAAGAAAAAAAGAACGAGACAAAGAGAAAGCCTGTCGGGCAAAGATCCAAAGTCCCCACATTAAGACCTCCAAACACAACAGACAATAAAACCCCGCCGTCCAAAAAGCCTAATAATGAAGTTTTAAGCTCTAAAAAGGCATCAGCCCCTGCGAAAAAAGAAGCTTTTAGAGTTAAACCTCCTCCTCCTCCCTCTCAAGAGGCCGATAAAGATGAACTTACGTTACCTCCCATAAAGGCTTCAAGCACTGTAGACCATCCTCCTCCTGATAATTCAAGTCACGAGAGCAATTCCAGTGTTTCAGCCGTAGATGTCCCACAAAAAACCGAATCCACGCAGGAATACCAAGATGGTAAATGGTCGACTTCTCTGCAGAAAAAAGACAAGAAGAATAATCGTAAAAATCTGGGGAGATTCGAGTTTCTGATCGAAATGGCGCAGGGTGGAATGGCGACTCTTTATCTCGCCCGACTGAGAGGGCCTCAGAAATTCGAAAAACTGCTGGCCATCAAGAAGATCCATGATCACCTGGCATCTCAAACAAAGTTCGTGGAGATGTTCATGGACGAGGCGCGTATAGCCGCTCTTATTCACCACCCGAGCGTGGCCACTATCTTTGATATGGGAAAGGTTGATAACTCCTATTTCATAGCAATGGAGTATGTGCATGGAGAGAGCCTCAACGAACTGATAAAGACATGCCTACGTCAAAAACACTTACTACCATGGCAATACGCTGTATGGCTCGTCAATGAAGCAACTAACGGTTTAGACGCTGCACACAAGCTGACCAGTCCTGAAGGAAATCCTCTTGACGTTGTACACCGGGACGTAACTCCTCACAATATTTTGGTCAGCTACGAGGGCCATGTAAAGGTCGTTGATTTCGGGATCGCCTACGCAAAAGAGAGGCTCACTCAGACGGCTCATGATGTAATAAAAGGCAAGGTTGCCTACATGTCGCCCGAGCAAACCGACGGCCAGGAATCTGACCGCCGCTCTGATATTTTTTCTCTTGGGATCGTGCTGTTCGAGGCAGTCTGCATGCGCCGATTGTTCAAAGAACGCACACAAGCTGCGACAATAAAGCGGATTTCTGAAGGGACCATCCCAAAACCAAGAAAAATTCGCAGCGATGTACCGGCGGAACTGGAGAGAATTATTCTAAAGGCGCTCGCTCATAAACCGGAAAATCGATATCAAACGGCCGGAGAATTATCCGATGATCTTGAAAACCTGCTGGCATCTCAGGGAGAAGCGGTCAACTCAAGAAAAATAGCCGGGCTCATGGGCCGTTTGTTTCATGACCGTAAAAGAATCAAGGATCAGCAAATCAAAGTCGCTCTGGATAGCGTTTCAAATGTTGCCCTGAAAGATGTTGTGGGAATCCACACAAACGGGCTCTCAGAGCCGTCTATACGACAAGCGGTAGCATCCGGAATCAGCCGAAAAACAAAAATTGCCATCTCTCTGGCCGCAGCAGCTACCATCACAGTCCTCCTTGTCACGGCATTTTTCAAAATATTCGGATCAGAGGACGCTCATGAAAAAGAGTTCTTTTTATCGAATTCGTTAGAGCTTAACACATCGGCACAAGCGGCTGACAGAAGGGAGACGCGAGAGAACAGGACTTCATCTGTCGACTCAACAAAAACCGACAAAACCCAAAATTCAGAGAAAAAAACAAAAGACGAGGAAACCAAAACGGCTACAATAACTATTGATGTTATCCCATCCGATGCTGAAGCCGTCTTTACTTTTAGAGGCACTAAACACCAAGGTTCTCCGCTTCGCCTGACTGTCCCTGTATCCGAGAAACCTGAAACCATTGTCGTACAAGCAGCAGGTTTCCTATCGCAACCTGTTATCGTAGTCCCAAGCTCAAACACAAAATTTCAAGTAGAATTACATCCGGCAGCAAATGCTGATTCCAAGTCAGTTGATAAAACGGGCCAAAAGACAGGCAGGAAATCCAGACGGCGGCGAAGAAGATCATCGAAAAGGAAGAAAAAGAAGAAGAGATCCCTTTTACGCGGGATAGACGACTGATTAAAAAACTCTTTGTTCTCATTGCAGAGCCCTTCCAATCCTCCGATGGGAGGAGCTCCGCAACAGGCTCTCATTAGGAGAATGTGTTTTCATGATTGCTGTATTCTCACACATCCTGTTCCCAATCATCTTTATGGCGGGATCAGCAGATGGTCAACACTCCCCTGAAGCCGTTGAAGTCGGCAAAACCAATAAAGTAGAACCGCAAGAATCAGCACCAATCGCAGACGAAAAAAAGAAAAAGGAGCTTGCTAAAAAGCTCTTTGCAAAAGGCCAGAAGCTTTTCCTTCGCGACAAATACGGCGCAGCGATAAACGAATTCAAGGCTGCTTATGAAAAGTGGCCTTATCGAGTCATACACTACAATATGGCGCTGACATACACTTTCATGAAAGAAGACGAAAAAGCCTATAACCATTTAACTCTATATCTTAAAGATGCAACCGAGAAAGAAAAGGATCTACCCAAGGAGCTGAAGGATCTAAAGAAGAGGATGGGAGTGATTATAGTGCGGGCGAACAATCCCAATGCTACGATTCTAATTGATGGAAAGGAGGTCGGCTCTGGTTCGGTTGAACAAGTAGTCCGTACAGGAACCAGAGAGGTGTTAATCAAACTTGCAGGACGCAACATAGCAAGTAAAAAAATTGAAGTAGCAGGGGGAACATCAGAGAAATGGGCGCCGGCATTGGAAAAGGATATTCTTATGGACCCACAGTCGAGTGTTCCCCGGTTGCACTGGGGTTATTTCACTGCAGCCGCCGGGGTTACTTTGGTTTCACTCATAACATCAACAGTGTTATCCGTCAGGACGAAGAGTCTGCACGACGAATACATGGACAAACGATATGATGCCAATCTCCGCAGCGAAGGCATAAGAACAAAAAGGGCCGCCGAGGTGATGTGGTCGATTACCGGCTTTTTGACATTGGGCACGGCTGCAGTCGCAATCTTCACTGAATGGAAACAACCCAAAGAGAGCATCACGATAATACCGGCGCCACATAATAAAGGGGCGATAATCAACATTACATGGAAACGGTGAGTTGATTTGGAGTAAAACTTGAAAGATCAATACTGCGCCGCTCGTACCTGCTCAGCCGCCACCAACTGCAACCAACGTCAGCACCGGATCGACCATGGTCCATTGTTCCCCATCAGTCATAAACACGATCAGAACTGTCTGCCCCTCTGCAAGATCAACTGTGCCGGTTATGCTCTTCGCGTTCGCTGAGTGGCAAAACAGCTCGAATCCGTAGGGATTACACATTATCCCGTCAAGTACCACCATCCTTGACCAAGCCTCTGTTTCAGAAAAATTCTCGGCGTGAATCCAGTAGCTGTCCTCTGCCGGCGTTGTTTATTTTTGCGCCTTTGCGTCGATCTTCTTTGTTACCATGTTGAAGACCAACAACGCGAAAAAGGCGAACATTCCGATGCCGGCGTAAATATACCAGATATAATGAGCCTTGTCGTAGGCTGTGGTCAGCTCTTCCGGGGAAAGCGCCTTCGGGTCCGGACAATATGCAGCAAGCAGGTAACCCGACAGCACAAAGGTCATGAGGTTTGAAAAGAAACTCTTGAGATATGAATAACCCATATAGAGGCCCACCTCATCATCCGGCGCCTGTTTCGCAATATACTCGAAAAAACGAGGTTGCAGAAAACACTCTGCGAGACCCTGGAGCCCCACCGCTACACCCATCATCAGGGTAACGGGATGCATGGCAATCCGCCCGAAAAGATAAACCGTTGAACCGGTCATTGTTTCGAGGGTGTTCCCGAAGACAACAGCGAGACATGATATCGGCATGATGATAAACGCAATCAACATGGCGCTCACCGGTTTAAGCCTTTTTACGAGCCGGGTTATGGGAATTACCAGGAGCACAACCACCAGAGGGTTTACATTGGAGATCCACTCGGGAGAGGCTGTTTCCCCCACCACCCGGAGCATATATTTCGGCATAGTGGCGTATGATTGATGCTGCGTCGACCAGAAGCCTCCAATGATAATAAGGAAAACAATGTAGCGAACGTCTTTGACGACATGAAGCAAACCCCTCAATATCTCTTTTGCTTTTTTACTGTTTTTTTCAGCGGTCTGCAGATCCGGACCTTTGTAGAAGATCACGGTCACAATGAGCGCACCGAAACTCAGAATACCGGCAAGCAAATTGATGTACTCCAACCCCCAATGCAACCTAAGCTCTCTGGCGAACATTTTGCCGGAAAAGGCGCCTATATTGACCGCCGTGTAAAATATTGAAAAAACCCTCGCCCGGTTTGCCTCATCGGAACATTTAGCCATGGTTGCGGTGATGACGGGTTTGAATAACGCGGCCCCTAACATTACAAAAATAAGGGAGACTATTGCGGAGGCCTTGTTCTGCCAGGCGCCTAGGAGGATGTAACCCAGAGTCATGAGCGTAAAAGACGTTATAAGAGCCTTTCTATAACCCGCTTGATCCGCCCACGCGCCCATCAGGGTGGGCAAAAAGTAGAGGACCGACACAAAGACGCCGACAATCCACCCGGTGGCTTCATCGGAGAACCCAATATTTCTTGTCAGATACAAGGTGAGCGCTATGTACATCGCATACCAAGCGACACGTTCCAGCACCTCCAAGGCGTTGGAGACCCAAACTACTTTGGGAAAACGCCAGGTGGGTTTACCTTCGGTCGGAGTCCCTTCCGCTGTAGATCCTCCCTTTGATGATTCATCTGTTGATGACTCACCTGTTGTCGACTCACCCGTTGACGATTCACCTTTTTTCACTCCATCATTATTTGTTCCGTCGCTCATATCACCTTCCCTGGGATTTCCCGTGAGACCTTATATTTTATTTCCATCGGGCCATTACCGGCCAAATTAAAAGAACCAAAGATAAAAAGAAAAAAACTATTTGCAAAGGAAGATTCCAACGAAACCACCTCTCGTAAGGAATCTTTGCCATGGCGAGGGTCCCAAGGGTTACCCCCGAGGTGGGAATAATCATATTGGTAAAACCATCACCCAACTGGTAAGCCAAAACCGCAGTCTGCCTCGTAATGCCCGACAAGTCCGCTAAAGGAGCCATTATCGGCATTGTGAGCGCTGCTTTTGTGCTCCCTGATGGAATAAAAAAATTAACCGCGATTTGTATCAGATACTGTGTAAATGCAGCAAAGATCCTGGGGATCTCAGATGTAACCGAAGCCAGACCGAAAAGCAGGGTGTCCATGACCCGGCCACTCTCCAATACAACAATGATTCCTCCTGCAAACCCCACAATTAGCGCGGCCGATGCG
>JAABSF010000102.1 GCA_011390535.1 Deltaproteobacteria bacterium
ACGTTCTGATCCCCGAGGTTCAATGCACAAAAATATTGATCCTGTTCTTCCAGGGTAACCTTCGAAAAAACCTTTGCCTTGCCCGAACAAAGCGTCAGCTTCCCGGATTCAATCATCTGAACCGAGTCTGTTTCGATAACAAAGCAGTGATATTCATCCCGAGAGTTTCTGGCATCATCGAAGAGAGCTTCCAATGAATGACAAGCTCCAATCTTTAATAGATCAGCTTCCAATGGTTTGACCATTTTTGAATAAATTTCAGCTCCTGTACCATATTCGGGTATGTTGGAACGTGCCTCTTCCAGAATTTTTAGGTACTCCTCTTCGAGTGAGTTACCGGAGAGCTCCCCCGCCAGCTGAACAGCCCTGCAAGCACATCGCATCACCTGGGTGGCCTCGAGGCCCGAGATGTCATCAAAAAACCAGCCGCAAGAAGCATACATCAAAAGCCCATGGCGTTGCATTTCCAGTAACTTCATAGCCTTGACACGCTCGTTTTTATCCAAACCACTTACCGCATATTTTTCCAAAAATTCTTTTATCTTGGTCCTGTCTCGTGTAACCGGCTCATATTGGTCCCTAGCTTCCCACGGCGCCTCAAAAATGCTTCTGCTCTCTTTTTCAAAAACCTCGCCCAACAAATCTCTAAGCCGATCCATGGCTTTTCTTAGGGGCGCCCTCCACTTCTGGTCCCAGTCAGGGCCTCCTCCAACGTGACATCCACAATCCGATCTCCACCGCTCCACTCCATGGACACAGCTCCATGAGCTGTTTTCATGAAGCTCAACCTCCTCCGTCGGTGGATATTTTTCCAAAAACTCCCCATAGATTGTAATCTCGGCCAGATTATTCTCTTCTATGTGATTCAAAGCATAGGCGAGAGCCATGTCTCCAAACCTATGGTGGTGACCATATGTCTCCCCGTCGGTGGCGACGTTTACCAACTGAGCTTTGGAAACAGCTGGAGCAAAATCTTTACATAACCTCTCGGCAAACCCTCTTCCGTCTTTAAGCAGATCTCCAAAAGCCAACTCCTGGGCAATGGAACCGTTGTAGAAAAAGACTGCCATAGATCCGCCCGACGGCAGCTTGCAAATATAGGGAGATCTAGTGTTGAGGTTGTTTTCGTTCACCTCCAGCCACTTCTCCTCAGAGAGATCTCTAACCCGGCGTGCCTGTCTGGGGGCCAAAATTACAAATGACAACCCCATTTCCGACATAATATCCAGTGTCTCCAAGTCCACCGCCGTTTCGGCCAGCCACATCCCTTCCGGTTCCCTCCCAAATCGAGATCTGAAATCCGATATCCCCCATAAAATCTGGGTCCGCTTGTCGCGACTGTTCGCAAGAGGCATAATAATGTGACTATGCACCTGCGCAATGGCCGAACCGTGACCGGAAAACATCTCCCTGCTCTCTTCATCAGCTTCAACAAGAGCATCCACCAAGTGGGGTGCGTTGTTATCCATCCATGACAGCAGGGTGGGACCAAAATTAAAACTAATCCGAGAATAATTGTTGACGATTCTTCGAATAAAACCCTCATCGTTCAAAATCCGAGAGGTAGCGTTAGCTGCATAACACTCATGGGTGATCCTCTCATTCCAGTCATGATATGGCGCCGCCGACTCCTGGACCTCAACATCTTCAATCCACGGATTCTCGCGAGGAGGTTGATAGAAATGTCCGTGCAAACAAACAAAACGGCCTTTTTTCGACATACCTTATTTCTTATCCTCCTTATCCTATATCTGTTTCATTCCTCGTACGTCTCTGGATGCTAAACAATGCAATTCTTTTACCTTGCCCCACACCGCTCTTACGAACTCTTGCTCATCCCCACTAAAAGCACAGGGATCTATCACCTCTCCCACATGCACAGAGAGAGGAAGTCCTCTGTTTACCTTATCCATCTTGGGAGAGACAATATCGAATGAACCGTCCAAGCCCACCGGAATGATCTTAATGCAACGCCTAAAAGCCTCAAATATGGCTCTGGGATGAATTTTCTCCTTAATCAGACCATCCCGCGACCTGGAGCCTTCGGGAAAAACTACAACAGCGGTGGATTCCTTACACATTCTCAAGGTCTCTTCAAGGGCTCGTTCGCGCTCTTTTTCAGAGTTTCTTCTAAAAAATACAGTCCCTCCGCAATAAGCGCTCCTACCGATTACGGGGATCATTTTTACAAGACTTTTGGACAGAAATGCCACTGTATCCAACGCCGACATCAAAACCAAAATATCGACATAGCTCTGATGATTCGAAAC
Organism: Deltaproteobacteria bacterium; assembly: GCA_011390535.1. Taxonomy (GTDB): domain Bacteria; phylum Myxococcota_A; class Polyangia; order HGW-17; family SLPX01; genus SLPX01. The sequence continues at coordinate 2,271 of JAABSF010000102.1, forward strand.
AAACATATGCCCTTTAGTGCAGGGCGGAATATTATGCTTGCCCGTCACATTCAACTTCCCCCCCAGCACCCATTCCAAGCTTTTTCTTGCCCACAACACCATCAAGTGAAGCCGCTTGAGCGTCTCTTCTCTGCGAAAACGTTTTGTCAATAACTGAGTCAAAGGAAGAGGAATAAGAAGGGTCGAAGGTATCGCCAGCCCAATCACCGCCCCGAACTGCAGAATCAGCCCTGCTCTCCCCCAAATTGAAAACTCTCCATTAACTGATTTTTGGATTACTTCACTCATCGAATGCTCCATATATCATCATAAGTTAACAGACAACGAAAGAATAAAGACCCCTAAGAGCTGACTCAAAAACAGGTCGGCCCTAAGAGCTTATTGCAAATATATTGCAAATAATTGAAAAGGGATCAGACATACTACGCCTCAAACATATTTTGCTTTCTTTTTTTCCAGTTTTTTCTCAGTACAATACTTCGTTTTCCCGGACTCTCTTTACCCACAAATTCATTTTCTTTACCCAATACCCCGAGACATTCCCTCTACCAATACTCCAATCTGCCCAATACCCCAAGACATTATCTACACCAATACTCCAGTCTACCCAATACTCAAAAACATTCTCTCTACTGATACTCCCAAAATACCGACACATTGATCCATGATCTTGAAAAAGTTGACCCGCACAATCAGACAGGCTACAATGTATACAAATGAAGGATTCACGACTACATAGAGCCTGTCACAAACCGACGGCTCAGCCATACGACACCTTCCTTCGTTTTCTGCGCCCCGCCCACCGAAGCGCTCGGTGGGCGGGCCGCATAATGTCCGGTTCCGCCTTTGGAATCTGGGCTCTTTTCACTCTTCATCTTGCAAATTATGATGTCGGCCGCCAGCTCACAGAAAAGGGCGTACGTCGAGATAGAGAAGTACGTCAGCGAATGAAGACCTGCCTCTTAAATTCCGCCCACCGGTACAGAAGCTATTGTGAAATACACTCAGGCGCCCTGGTAACCAATCCCACCGGACCAAAAGATATCGCCCTAAAAATCATGCTCTCGGCTTTACTCTCCCTCTGTGTAGTTTTGTCCTTGTTGACCTCCACCATCAATATATTTCTGTCCCGAGCCGTAACGAGAGGCCGCCCCTTGGCAACTCGCCTCGCCCTGGGCTTGTCAATAACAGGCTGGATGGCCTTATGCGGTCTTTATTACTCAGGTTTTCTTTCAGAAGCCACCGCCACGGCTCTTATCTTCCAAAGCGCCACCGTCATCCTTCTAACCGCAGCGGTGGTTTTCTCATCAATCAGAGCCAGGCTCCACAAAGCTATCGATAAAACGTCCGTCCACCAACAGAAACACAAACTCGCCCCTTTCAGCTCTTGCTAGGCATAGATTTTTCTCGTGACGCTTAACTGTAGGGCGCTGTTTTCAAAAGCTGACAATGATGTGGATAGAGGCCGTGGCCAAAAGTCGCAGCAGGGCAGAGTGGATAGTCCTGCTTCACAGAACAGTGCCCTTAATTGTATAACTCAGTTGCGGAATAACCACTATTCCACTATAGTTTCCAAAAAGAAATCCGGAAGATTCTCGGCGGCCGGTTCTAGGATTATTCAGCTCCGCCTTCAATGTGATGAATTAGAGAGTTATAAACAAATATAAACAAATATAAACAGAGGTGCCGACGTGAAAAAACAAAAAGAGAAACCCCCAAAAAAAGCTTCTAACGCAGAAAAAAAAGAAACCAGGGAAAATAGAAACCCCTCGGTTACAACAGGTGAAAGCAGAAGAGTTTTTCTCAAGCGTGGAGTTCTGGTCGGGGTAGGAGCGGGTGTTGCAGGAGCAGCCGGTGGAGGTTTTGTGGGCGGGTGCAGCCCGAGTAAAAAAGAAGAACCTGAAAAAATTGAATGCCCCCCCTGCGAGACCAAGGTCGCCGCGCGTCCTTCCAGCGATAAAAAGGTGGAAAAAGGCGAGGTGCGTGCCAGAGCGTTTAAAGAATGGCCCATCGCAAAACCGGCCAAAGTTCACTATGCCCGAATAAAAGACGGACAACCTAACAAGGTATGGGCACAAAAAGTCGATGAGCTGTTTAAAAAGTTAAAACCCGAATCCTTGATTGAAAAGGATCATCTAGTGGCTGTTAAGCAGCATTTCGGTGAAAAAGGAAATAAGGGCTATATAAAACCGGAGCTCACCAAAAAAGTCATCGACGAGATTAAGCGTGTTGGCGGAAAGCCCATGCTGGTTGAGACCAACACTTTGTACAAAGGCTCTCGTACAAACACCTATGATCACATTGTAACTGCCAAGGATCACGGTTTTTCCCTTGATGCCATAGGTGCGCCGGTTTCCATCTTGGACGGGATCACCGGCCAAATCCAACAGGCGGTGGCTATCCCGGGAAAGCACTTCAAGGTGGTCTTTGTGGCCAGCGATGTGTTGTTTTTCAAGAGCCTGGTGGCACTCAACCATGTAAAAGGTCACAAGCTGTCCGGCTTCGGTGGTGCCTTGAAGAATCTCGCCATGGGCCTGGCGTCACGTGCAGGTAAACTGGCTCAACACGCAGATTTTAAACCGTTTATCGACCCAAAAAAATGCATCGATTGCGGTGACTGCGCCATCTGGTGTCCACCCGGCGCTCTCTTCATGAAAAAGGGCAAGCTCCAGTTCGATGAATCCACATGCATCGGGTGCGGACAGTGTCTCACCGTATGCCCCCACGGAGCCATTCACAACAAATCCCCCCGGACTGAGACAAACGCATTCATGGAGAAAATGGCCGAATATGCCCTGGGCTGTGTGGCAGCCTTTGAAGGTCGCACTTTATACGTCAATGTCGTCAACCATGTGTCCAAGGCATGCGACTGTGCCCGAGGGGAAAACCCCGTAGTGGCCCCGGATGTGGGCATTTTTGCCGGCTCCGACCCTGTAGCAGTTGATATGGCCTCCCTGGAGGTCAGCCGCAAGGTCTGGGGCGAAGACCACTTCAAGAAACTCTACCCTAATGTTGATGCTGAAGTGACAATAAAACACGCTGAAAAACTGGGACTGGGGACAACAAAATACAACCTCCTGGAAGCATAGTGCCCAACCACTCACAAAGCTGAGAGGCTTCTGCCCACCAATCAAAAACCGTCACCCATAATACTCCACTGTCCGAACTGCGTAGTCCAGTCCTTACTTAATGAGTTCTTGACAATTATTGCAGTGAAAAGTGATAATAAGTCATTGGAATATTATAATGATGAAAGCAAGTCATAGATTATTGGTCATTATATGCTCCCTTGCCTTAACATGTGTAAGTGGAGCTACACTGGCCGATCCCGATGGCGGCCCTCCCCCAAGCCCGGATGGCGGTGTGGAGGACGGTGGCACCTCTCCCCTTGATTATCCCGATGAGGTCCGCTCTCCTGTTCGCTTCGAGTATACCGATGCTCTGCAGGAAGATGTCTGCAACCTCGACATCGACACAGGCTGGGTTCCCGATGGTTCGCCCATTCAGGTTCGCTTTCAGTTTCGTATCGGCTGCGGCTATTACATGGAGATGGACGGCTACGCAGTTTTAGATTGGCCGCCCCGGCCGGGGCCCAACCTGAGCTTCAGGGGAATTACGCGCGGCGGCCGGTATGAACTGGATTACTCGATTATGTTATCGGGGAAGGTGAAGCTCTATTTGGATTTAGGTGGAGGGAACATTATCGATGAAGAATTCAACCTCCCATGGATACCTGATTTCAATGTTGGGGTGTTTGCCTCCAAACGTTTCACCCCGTTTTTACTTCAAGGGAGCCCCGAGAGGCCGCTGGTGGTGGAAGACCAGATCCCACACACTATGTTGTTTGAATATGACCTCATGGATCTTCTGGTGCTCATTGGAGCTATTCCACCCCAAGATCTGGTCAGCGCCTGGCTGAAAGTCTACATCGATGGCTATGTTGGCAGCCGCTTTGAGGGGCGCCGAATTTTGGTGGAGGTGGGCGAACAAAACACAGAGTTTCCCATTCCGGATTTAATTTTCACAGAAGAAGGGCAAAAAGAGCGTCTCCCACTCTCTCCCGAAGAGCAAGAGTTCGGGATGCGCGAGGCACAATATGAAGGTGCGGTCTTTCACTATGCGGGCATCTCGTTTTATCCTGAAATAACCATCAAGATTGTAGGGATTGAAGTTTTCCACATGGACACGTTTGAAATACCCGTGCCTATCGAAGATAAAGAAGATTACTGGGTCTTTGACCCTGTCTTTTTCGAATTTTCCCTGCCCGATATTGCAGCCCCTACAAGTGTATTGGTGCCCCCGGCAAATATAGGCTCTGAATCCATGGTATATATGCAGATTATGAACGTCGGCGGGAGATTACTGAGAGGCGAAGCTCTCGTCGAGCCTCCGTTCACGGTGCCTTATCCCAATAAGTTCGAAGTAGAGCCTGGTGAAACAGTTCTTGTACCAATCTATTTCACCCCTTCAACCATAGGGCCGGTAAGAAAATACATGTCGCTCTATAGTAACGATCCCAACGAATCACCAATGGTGGTGGCCATTGAGAGTTACGGCTGCGGGCCTGACGGGGACTGTGCCATCCCGGAAGACATGGTCCGCAAGTGCACCTCCGGGGGCTCGGGCTGCGGATGCCGGGCTCCAGGCGCTGATCCCTCTTCTCCCATGTTTTTGTTACTGTTGTTGCTGGGGCTCCCCTTGTGGCTCAAAGCCCGTAAGTCTTGAGCGGGAAGTTCACCTCGCGATTCAATTTTCCGATTGGCTTGTGCCGACGCAGAGATATCATTTGCTGAGAGAATATCAGTGAGACAATTTGTTTTTATGGGTTTCGTTCTTGCGGAACTGAGTTCGGTCGGTATATTTCTCATTGTTTTTCATTGTATTTCTTTTTTTAGTCGTGTTTTCATGGTTTAACCTTTTCCTATTGAAAGGGTCATAAAAGGGTCGTGTAAATCCGGAAAATTTGGAGGTATAGATCGATGACTATCAAAAGAGTCGGTATCATGACCGGAGGAGGAGATTGTCCTGGCCTGAATCCCGTAATTCGTGCAGCAGTCAAAACCGGCATCCAAAAACACGGTTGGGAGTTTTTCGGCATCGAAGATGCTTTCATGGGGCTCATCGATCTAGATTATCGTTCCCCCCATGGAAATCTCTGGCTGGATGAGAAAATGGTTGATGATATATTGACAAAGGGGGGCACCATTTTAGGCACCTCAAATCGCTCTCATCCCTTCAAATTCGCTGTAGAGCACAATGGAAAGTTAGCGGAAACGGATGTCTCCGATCTGGTCATGGAAAACTACAAAAAAATGGAGCTGGATGCCCTCATATCAATCGGTGGCGACGGCTCTATGGAGATCGCTCAAAAGTTCGTTGAAAAAGGCATGAATATAGTGGGTGTCCCCAAAACCATCGACAACGACTTGTCGGCCACGGATGTAACGTTCGGGTTCGACACCGCTGTTGGAGTAGCCACCGACGCTCTTGATCGCATCCGGGACACGGCAGAGAGTCACGACCGGGTCATGTTAGTAGAGGTTATGGGAAGAAACGCCGGGTGGATTGCCCTATATGCCGGTCTGGCCGGGGGCGCTCACTCCATATTGATTCCAGAGATACCCTATCGCCTGGAGCCCGTGGCCAAGCTTATAGAAAACCGCCGGGAAAGCGGTTATCCCTTCAGTGTCATTGTAGTAGC
>JAABSF010000103.1 GCA_011390535.1 Deltaproteobacteria bacterium
TGATTACCTGGCGGATCACAGCTCCAATTTCAAAACTGACTAAAAGCGCTCACGCTATACGCAAGGGAAATCTGGATCAAAGAGTTGAGATCAAAAGCCACGACGAGCTGGGACAACTGGGCGACGCATTTAATAGGATGGCATGGAATCTTAAAGAAACCATGACCAAACTTGAGACCCTAAACAAAAATCTTGAAAAAGAAGTTACAAGAAGAACAAAAGACATTAGAGGCATCTCGGATTTTATAAAGGTCTTAAATGAGCCTCTTCAAGTCAAACCCCTTCTAAATTCATCATTGGCCGCGCTGAAGAAATTGTCAAAGTGTTGTGCTTGTGCAGTTTATTTCCATTCAACAAAAGACAAAAGCCTCCATTTGGCGGCTCAACTGGGAGCCCCACCAGACTCATTCGGTCCCCACTCCACAAAAATCGGAGAAAAAAATGTAGGTAAAGCCGCCCAATCCACGGAACCTTTGGTTTTGAAGGAGATCCCTGAAAATGCGTCGTTGTGTTTGTCAACAGGCAAGAAACTGGCAGCGGCCATATATGCCCCGATAAGATTCGGAGACAACCTCGAAGGTGTTCTGTTAGCTGTCTTTGAAACACCTTTGGAACCCGAGAACATATCACTAATAAAACAAGCCACACAGCAACTGGGAGTAGCTCTTTCCAATGCCCGTGCTTATGAGGCCACTGAACATCTGGCACAAGAACTGGAAAAACACAACGAAGCCTTAATGAAACAGAAAAACCTGCTTCAAAAACAAAAAATCAAGCTAATAGAAGCGAATCAGCTTAAAAGCGAGTTTTTAGCTAACACAACCCATGAGCTGCGAACCCCATTGAATGCAATCATAGGCTACACAGGTTTGATAAGGGAAGGAGTCTATGGAAAAATATCAAAAGAACAAGAAGACGCCCTTGATGGCATAGACGAGAGCGCGCAAAGCCTCTTAGGGCTAATAAATCAAACATTAGACTATGCTAAGCTCGAGTCTAAGCAGATGCCGTTGGTGATTTCCGATGTAGATCTCAACAAACTAGTAGATAGTACAATTACAGCGGTGCAAGGACTCACCAAAGACAAACCATACCAAATTGAAAAAAAGCTGTCCTCAAAGCCCTGTGTACTAAAAAGTGATAGCGGCAAAATAAAGCAAATCCTAACAAACCTTATCTCCAACGCTGTAAAATTCACCGACACCGGCAAAGTGCAAGTCAGCCTTGAAAAACTTCCCGACAAAAGCTGCATTATTAGAGTCAAAGACACAGGCATTGGGATAGATCCGGAAGACCGGACGATAATATTTGAAGCCTTCCGTCAACTGGACGGCTCTTCAACAAGAGCTGCAGGAGGAACCGGTCTGGGGTTGGCCATAAGCATGAAGCTCGCCATTTTGTTTGGAGGAAAACTGGAAGTAGAGAGCAAAAAAGGAAAAGGGTCTGTTTTCTCGCTCACTATACCGGCTCAGCCCCCCTCAGACAAAAGCAAAGCAACCGAGAGAGCGGCTGTGGGACTGGATGATTTGTCTGCTACCATGGGTGTTCGCTCGGAAGATGTTGACTTACTGGAGACAGAGACCGATCTCCCTGAAACTCAACCACAAAAAACACCTTCCAAAATATCTGTCTCCGATAAGATCGATCTCCACTCAAAACAGAATAAAACTGAAAACCTAAAGGGGTTCAGTTTTGATAACACAAAGTCCTCGATGAAATCGGAATCACCTTTATCAACAAAAAAATCCGCATTTTCACAAAAATCAGAAAAAAAAGAAATTCGCCTCAACTTGGAATCCCTGTCTGCGAACAAAGACAGCGAAGAAAAAAGCAGCTTGGCAACACCTAAAGACATAGAGCTGGAGCTGGACTTTGACCCAAACGCCAGTAAAAAGTGGAACAAATAGTGAGGGCTCTTATGACAATAATCTTTGCATTCGGACGCCGATCCATCCCGGCCTGATGGCGTGCTCGGCATTGCTAATGAATGCGGGATAGAGCTTTTGACTAATCGCCGGGGTTTATGCTCGAAATCCTTCTGTTTCTATTGTTTCGCAAAGGGTTAGATTCCGGGTTCGAACGAGCAATTTTTTTAGGTCAGTGCCCAAGCCGCCGGACGTCGCTGTTTGAAGCTCCCCTTCGGCGAGCTTCGTCAGCGACTCGTCAACGCGCCTTCAGTCCTTCGGACAGCGCCGCATTGCGACGCCGCCTTTTTGGGACTGCCCCTTTTTACTGCTCGTTTTATTGAAAGAGATGCACCGTTGTTCTTTGAGCATTCGCTTGCAAAGAATGAAGCAAGACAGCTGTCGGCTATCTTTCATTTTGGAAAATTGCACCATCCGGTCAGGATAGCTGTGGACTCTTCTTCGCCGTTCTTCTATAGTCTTGCTCACTTTCACTGTTACTAAACTAGAAAAGCGCTTTGGAAAACTTTACAAGATATCGAATGAGCAAAAACGCAATAGCGCACAATCACCGAACTTTTTTATGAAAGAAGATCATTCATGGACAAAGATTTGGAAATGAAACACTTCATGAAAGGGTTGACCTTTGACGACGTTATAATGATTCCAGCTTATAGCGAAGTCTTGCCTAGTGAGTGCTGTGTAAAAACAAATCTTACAAAAGAGATCTCTCTTAACATTCCTCTCGTATCGGCAGCGATGGACACTGTCACTGAATCTGCCACAGCGATGTGCATAGCGCGAGAAGGCGGGCTGGGTATAATCCATAAGAATATGTCACCAAAGGAGCAAGCCCTAGAGGTGACAAAAGTCAAAAAAGCCGAAAGTGGGATCGTCGTTGACCCTATTACAGTGTTACCTTCCTGTTCTCTGCGCGAAGCTTTGGGCATAATGCGAAGCAACAAGATTTCCGGGCTCCCTGTAGTCAAGAACAACCAAATCGTCGGTATTGTTACTAATCGAGACGTTCGTTTCGAGAAAAATCTCGACGGCCCGGTGTCACACGTTATGACAAAAAAGCTCATAACCGCGCCGGAAGGGATCAGTGTCGAAGAATCCAAGAGGCTATTGCACAAAAACCGAATAGAGAAGCTACTGGTGGTGGACGAAAAAGGCAAGCTGGCCGGGTTGATAACGATAAAAGATATTGAAAAAGCCCTTGCACATCCTATGGCCGTAAAGGATTCATTGGGACGACTACGGGTAGGGGCTGCTGTTGGTGTCGGCGCCGATCTCGATGAAAGACTAGAGCTCCTGTTGGAAGCAGATGTAGATCTTCTGGTTGTAGATACAGCACACGGTCACTCTAAAAGAGTGGGAGACACGGTCGCAAAAATCAAGAAGACCGCCCCTCATTTAAATTTGATCGCCGGCAATGTTGCCACCCCCGAGGGCTTCAAATATCTTGTCGACGCAGGAGCCGATGGAGTGAAGGTTGGCGTCGGCCCAGGATCTATATGTACCACTAGAATCGTTGCCGGTGTGGGTGTTCCGCAAATGTCGGCTGTTTTGAACTGCGCAGAGGTATCCATCAAGACAAAAACGCCACTTATCGCCGACGGGGGGATAAGATACAGCGGAGACGTGGTAAAAGCATTGGCCGCCGGCGCCCATACTGTTATGGTAGGTAGTTTATTCGCCGGCACAGATGAAGCCCCGGGAGAGGTGATCCTATACCAAGGTCGTTCATATAAAGTCTATCGGGGCATGGGATCCATCGGCGCAATGAAAGCCGGAAGCAGTGATCGCTACGGACAAGAAGGAAAAGACTCCAAAAAACTCGTACCGGAAGGCATCGAAGGAAGAGTGCCTTACCGAGGAAGCCTCTCTCAAAGCATTACACAGCTCGTAGGAGGGGTGAAATCGGGGATGGGATACACTGGTTGTAAAACCCTGCCCGAGCTGAGAAAAAATGTCCAATTCATTCAACTCTCCCCACAAGGCCTCAGGGAGAGCCATGTACATGATGTGATCATAACCAAAGAGGCGCCTAATTACGGCCTGGAATAGATAAAGGTGTTTTTTTAATAAATGAACGGCTTGCGCTTTTTGTTGTGAGTGTGAATAGTTCGACCAATGACTCAGAACCCGCAAAGATCGAAACTCGGACGACCACCGGCAAATTCAATAAAGCCAATAAAAAACACCTAACCCAACTAATATCACCGCTATAAGAATAAAAAGCCATCTCTTGAGCCGATCTTTCGCCGGACTCCATGAGACATCTTCTTCTATAAGGGGTACTGTAGGCTCAGAGAGATCAGGCTCTTGAATGGCGGGCATGGCTATAGTGTGTCTGAGCTTATTTCTATCGAGGTTTTCGGGCAGTCTCCCCTCAGCCGCCGCTAGAGCCAACCCTTCCGGAGAGTCAACAATAACATCCCATGAAGGGGCATCAGAGGGTAACTCGTCTACCTGTAAAACCTGTAAGGTAATATTATCAAACCCCCCGGCATCATTGGCCATTTTAATCAAATTATCTACTGCATCCTTTGCTTTTTCGGTGGACAACTGTTGAGCAATCTCGTCTTCATATACCATCCCGGTAAGCCCATCCGAACAAAGCATTAACAAATCACCGCTAACCAAAGGCTCGGGCCCTCGCATGTCCGGTTTTACATCGTCCAGCTGACCCAAACACCTCATCAATATCCCTGCACTAGGATGATATGATGCCTCCAACGGACCCACTTTCCCGCTTGCTATCAGCTGCTGGATTACCGTATGATCTTCAGTCAACAACTCAAAGGTCTTGTCGCGTAATAAATAAGCCCGACTATCTCCCACATGTGCAACAAAGAACTCTTCTCCTTTGACAAGCAGACATACGCAAGTAGTACCCATATCTTTGAGCTCTTCATCCGCGAGAGCTTTTTCCCTCACCGCCTCGTTGGCACTCGAAATGGCTCCCCTCAACAGAGCTTCAGGATCAGTCTCCTCACCCTTCCAGTTCTCCTTGACGTTCGAGACCAGGGCTTCAACAGCCGTTTTTGATGCCAGGCTGCCTCCTGCATAACCGCCCATACCGTCGGCAACAGTTAGAAAAACACCACCCTCAAGGCTCACCTCTCCCAAGGAATCCTGGTTTTCCTCTCTCATCGATCCAATATCTGTTTTGCCAGTTATGGTGAGTTCCACGTTACCCAGTCGAATCATAGGCCCCGCCACCGAGGCCGGTCAATACTTCTTCTATGCAAATACTTCAAATGATTCGGCATTATTACCGCCTTTTGGAAAAACCGTCCAGGAAAATCCAAGTCTTTGTCTTTCAACCTCGTATACAGGTAAAAGCAAACAAATAAAACAGAAGCTATTCCCCTTTTAAATCATTTTATTTCCGTTACCTTTCCATGATCTCCGAGAATGCTTGAACACTTTATCTGATCTATGCTAGAGGTAAACCGGCTTTGCCCAATCCGAGTCAAGTTAATCGCCGGCACGACTTTGAATATGCCAACGGCTTGCCGACCATAACCTGGCACACTAATGTTTTTTCCGTAGATATGCCGGAGGCGTTAATGTAGAAATTTAGGAGTCACGCTTGAATTTGCGAGGCTTAATTCATCGGCGTTTTGTTCTGGTTTTTCCTTGAAACAAAAGGCCTTCTTCTTAAATCCATTACTACAAGAATCGACGGAGACTACAAAATGAACAAAAAGGCGCCCATTGCTTTGGGAGTAATCGGAGGGACGGGTATCTATGAACTTGAAGGTTTCGAGATAGAAGAAGAGAAATCGGTGGATACACCTTTTGGAAATCCTTCGGATGCTTTTATCATCGGAAAACTACATGGTTCCAGGCTGGCGTTCCTCTCCCGACACGGGAGAGGTCATCACTGCATACCCCACGAGATTAACTACAGAGCCAATATATACGGCATGAAGGCTTTAGGTGTAGAGCGCGTCTTGGCCATATCTGCGGTAGGGAGCATGAGACATGATATTACCCCCGAAGATTTCGTAGTTGTAGATCAGTTCTTCGACCGCACGCGTAGCCGTATCTCAACCTTTTTTACAAACGGGTTGGTGGCCCATGTAGGCTTTGGTAACCCTACATGCAAAGAACTCTCGTTTCTGGTCACAAAGGCAGCAAAAGAATCCGGCGCCTCTGTTCATTCACGAGGAACCTATTTGTGCATAGACGGGCCTCAGTTCTCAACCAAAGCGGAATCAGAGATTTACAGATCTTGGGGTGTGGATGTCATCGGAATGACAAACCTTACAGAAGCCAAATTGGCGCGGGAGGCTGAGCTTTGCTTCTGCACCCTTGCGCTGGTCACCGACTATGACTGCTGGCATGAACAAGAAGAAGATGTAAGCGTACAAGCTGTACTCAACACAATGATGCACAACACCATCAAGGCCAAAACCACCATCAAAACTTTGGCTTCGTTGCTAAATGAAGAAAGACCATATGAGTGTGAATGCAGCTCCAGCCTTAAAGGCGCTATTATGACAAAACCCGAAAAAATTGATCCTGAGGAGAGGCGAAAATTGTCGATAATTGTAGACAAATATTTACCATGAAGCTTCTTTACACAAAAAATTCTAAAGAGCTAACCCCTTTTCGGATTAGATGCCTTTATGTTAGAGCAATATTTGCAACCATTGGCATAGCATCAATGCTTGGCTTTATCTGTTCCTGTAGCGAGAGCAAAAAGAAAAAAAAGGCTGAAGCCGCCAAAAATCATATTAAAAAAGGGCTTTCCGCCTTCCGTACAGGAGATTTCGATACCGCCATGGAAGAATACCGAACCGCCTGCCGCGAACAACCGAAATCTGCGGAAGCTCATAATTATTTGGGGATGGCGCTCCGGTACAAATACCACGAAACCGGAGACGATACTTTCAGACAAGAAGAAGTGGATGCTTTTACTCGAGCAGTAGAGCTAAAAAACGACTGGTGGGTTGCCCAAATAAATCTTGCCACCACTCTTTGGGAAATGGGAAACAGAAAACGCGCATTAAAACATTATGAAAAAGGACTGAAGTTAAAGCCTGACCATCCCGATGCAACTGCAATAAAAAGGCGAATCGCAACTGCCGACTCCCTGGGGTTGGAGAAGAAAAAGGAAGAAAAGGAGAATTAGCCGATGGGTTTACTCGTAGTAGGAAGTGTTGCCCTGGACGACATCGAAACCGCAGAAGCAACTCGCAAAGGAATACTTGGAGGTTCAGCATCTTTTTTCTCTGTAGGTGCATCTCTTTTTACTCCAACCAAACTCGTAGCTGTAGTTGGTGAGGATTTTCCTGAAGAGAACATCGATATTTTTCGCTCCAAAGGTGTAAATTTGGAAGGACTTGAACGAGCTGAGGGAAAAACTTTTCACTGGTCGGGACGATATGCGGTTGATTTCTCTTCTCGAACCTCAATCACTACCGACCTAAATGTTTTTGCGGATTTTCAACCTAAATTGCCGTCATCCTACAAAACGGTATCTCATGTCTTTTTGGCAAACATTCACCCTGCTCTGCAATTACAAGTTCTTGAGAGCCTGGACAATGTAAGTTTTATCGCCGCAGATACAATGAACTTTTGGATAGACGGTGAATTGGAAGAACTTCAGACTCTAATAAAAAAACTGGATCTTCTAATCATCAATGACGAAGAAGCAAGGCTGTTGGGAGGGGGCTCCTCAATAATAGAAGCCGCCGAAAATGTCCTAAAACAAGGCCCCAAAGCCCTGGTGGTTAAACGTGGAGAACACGGCGCAACACTGTTTCATGGCAAAAACTGTTTTCATCTACCTGCTTATCCGGTTCGAAATGTCACAGATCCCACAGGAGCAGGTGATACTTTTGCATCGGGGATGGTTGGTTATTTGGCTGCCAAAGCATCAACGCCGCCAACCCTGGAAGATCTTAAACAAGCAATGGTATGTGGGACCGCCCTTGCCAGTTTTGCCGTCGAAGGTTTCAGTCTTGAGGGTCTCATCCCTATAACGCTTGAAGATGTGTATACCCGTTACAGAAAAATAGGCGAGCTGACACAAGATC
>JAABSF010000104.1 GCA_011390535.1 Deltaproteobacteria bacterium
AAATCCGGAAGATCCTCACAGGCCCACAGTTGTGGACAACACGCCCTTTTTGAAATGGGTTTTGGGGTTTGATTATTCGTTCAGTAAGAATTGGTGGGCTAATGTTCAGTGGGTCCACGGTTTTCCGGATGAGTTCGGGGCCGGAGACTGGCTCTCGAATCTTTGGGCATCTCAAAAAGGGTGGGCACCCACCAGGTTCATCACCGATGAGCCGGCAGGCGGGTATCTGGCGTGTATGGTGAGAGAGACGGTAGGTGAATGCGCGCACGAATGGGTGCGACCCCGGGTCAGCGACTATCTTGTGACTGGTGTGGACTACAAGTTTTATCAAGAGGCCATGCTCTTGCGGCTGTTTTTCATAATTGATCTCGGAGGGGTGCACGAGCGTTACTTCGATGGAACGCAGCGAGTATCGAAGTGGCACCATCCGTTCAGCAAAGAGGGCCATTCCATTATGCTTTATCCTCAATATACATGGTCGCTTGGGCAGGGAGCCGAGCTGAGTGCAGGTGCGTTGATTATGTTGGGCAAGAACCACACCCGTTTCGGAGATCCGGCGGCCGGGAGCTCCACTGTTTGGACCAGGGCCAAGTTTGCGTTTTGAGAGTTTCTTTTCAGTATGTTGTTCGAGTGTGGCTGTGATATAGGTGGGCGTGATATGGGTTTTAATTCTAAGAGTCCTACCTGTTGGTTTTAACTATGGAGTGTTTAGTTGGAAAGAAGAGTAAAATTCTCCATAGAGGGCTTCTGGATGAATGGACAGCACCTTACAGTGGGGTGTGTCTGGACCTAGGGTGTGGTGATGGGAAGCTTATCTATCGCATGTCCGGCTTGAAACCCGATGTGTTTTTCATTGGAGTCGACGCCGCACGAGAGAATCTAGCCGCAATCGCATCAAAGAGCAGACGATCTCCCAAAAAAGGGGGCCGGACTAATTTAGCTTATTTAATCTCGCCTGCTGAGAGTTTACCGGGTGAGATGGGTGGGATAGGGGATAAGCTTATGGTCAATTTTCCTTGGGGTAGTTTGTTACGGATGGTTCTGCAGTGTCACGGTGGATTTCATGAGAAGCTCTTCAAGTGTCTCAAATCCAGGGGCGAGGTCTCGATTCTGTTAAATGACAGCCTATATTCAGACGAAGATCTGATCCATCGTCTTGATCTTCCCCGTCTGGACCACGAATATTTGCAGAAAAACATGGTCCCCGCGTTTTTAGATGCAGGGTTCTGCGATGTAAGCATCCAACGAATCAATAACACTTCTTTGCCCTTCAGAACTAGCTGGGGGCGCCGTTTAAGAGACTCCCATCCGGATGGAGCCTCCTGGTTTTTGCAAATGAACAAAACCGATTAAATATAATTTCGGGTTTTTAGTTAAATTGTACCGATTTCTTTTGCGGTCGACACCACTTATGCCTATATTGCGGTTTCCGAAGTACGAAATAATGTAAATTTTGGATTTCGGCGCTGCATGTGTAACGAAAGGAGATCTTGCTTCGTGATGGATAGGTTCCTCGACTGGATTGAACGCACCGGCAACAAGCTGCCCCATCCTTTTTGGATTTTCTTTTATCTTACAATATTTGTATTGTTACTGTCTTTGGTGCTTGGTTTGTTGGGGGTCTCCGTAACACATCCTGTTTCAGGCGAAACGGTTCAGGTTCAGAATCTGATTTCGAGATACGGTCTACAAACATTTGTATTGAAGATGGTAGATAATTTCGCCCACTTTGCTCCCATGGGGCTGATGTTGGTGATGCTCATGGGTGTCTCCATGGCGGTTCATACGGGGTTATTGGAGACAATGCTCGGGCGTATGACTCGTGTCCCTGATTTTCTGTTGTTACCCATTATTGTAGTGACGGGGATCATGGGTAACCTGGCCTCGGATGCGGGTATTGTGGTGGTCCCCCCCCTTGCCGCGGTTGCATTTAAAAAAACGGGAAAGAACCCTTTGGCCGGTATTATTCTGGGTTATGCTGCATGTACCGCCGGTTTCACGGCGACCTTGATTCCAAGAGGGACAGATGTGCTCCTGGCAGGTTTTACCAACGAGGCCTTAGAGGATCCAAATCTTCATGTTGGTGCCGCAGCGAACCTGTATTTTATGATCGCTTCAGTGTTCATGCTCTCCGTTGTGATGACCTGGATAGGGAAAAAATACACCATCCCCTCTTGTGGAGAACCGAAGAATGTTGAGCCCGAAGTTGAGCCCGATGATGAGACCAAAAGACTTCAAAAAAAAGGGCTGCGATGGTCATTGGTAAGTATCGGAATATTTACGGTGCTGGTCTTACTGACTTTTATCCCTGAAAACGGCCTCTTGAGATATAACGTCAAGGAAATCGACAAAATAGAGCTGAGGGAAGCAAAAGAGGGCACTGAAGAGAAAAGAGTTATCGGTACTACCGTATCTACTACAGAAGAGGGGCGGAGGGTGCGGGCCGTGACTTTCAATGACCAGCGGATCGTCTTGGAAGATAAACAGATAGACAAGAAAAGATGGAGAGATGGCGCCACTGTTCATGTCTATGTGGACAAATCCCTGCCGGCCGGGGCCGAGGACAGAGTCATTCGATTGGAGATTATGCCTGATCCTATGCGAGGCCCGTTCTTCATGGGGATGGTGGCCATTCTGTTTTTCTTCTTTGCTATTCCGGGAATTGTTTATGGCGTAATAAACCGAAAGATCACAAAGTTGGTGGATATCCCCACAATGATGGGTAAGAGCGTGAAGGGGATGAGTGGGCTCATTGTGCTGATCTTGATAATCGGCCAATTCGTCGCTTTGTTTCAGTGGTCAAACCTTGATAGGGTAGTGGCGATCTCCGGGGCTAATCTCTTAAATGATCTTAAAATACAAGGGCCCCTCCTAATGGCTGTTACTGTGCTGGTAGTGGCCTCCCTGAATGTTTTTCTGGGTTCAAGCGCCGCAAAGTGGGCCATGCTGGCCCCCATATTGGTGCCTATGTTCATGTATCTGGATTCGCCCATATCACCTGCGGTGTCCCAGCTGGTCTATCGTATCGGTGATTCAATAACTAACGGGATCTCTCCTCTTTATCCATATTTTCCCTTGGCCCTTGCATGGGTGAAAGAGTATCGAAAAGATGCCGGCATAGGGACGCTGATCAGGTTGTTGTTACCCTATGCTTTGTTCACGGGGATAGCTTGGATCTCTCTTCTCGTTTTATGGTATTTCCTGGGGATTCCCGTCGGCCCGGGCGAGGGTATGCCATAAGCAGCTTTTCGGAAGTTGGGTTAGTCTTTGATGTGTCGCAATTGTTGTTCAGGGAGATCTTCTCTCAGATCACGATTCAATCCTCGGTGTAAGCTCACGCACATCATTATTATCAAAATACAAAAGGGTAAACCCAGGGTTATGGAGCCTGTTCTGAGTGCAACCAAACCTCCTGCTGTAAGCAAAACGGCGGCCAATATTCCCTCCAATATCCCCCAGAACAACCGAGTGCCGAGGGCAGGATTTTTACTCCCGCCTGAGGCGATCATGTCTGCTACTAAAGATGCGGAGTCTGAGGATGTTACGAAGAATAAGACCACGCACAAGACGGCCAACAAGGATGTGAGCCATGAAAGTGGATAACCATCAAGCATAAGAAAAAGTGCCGTTGAGGTTGTATCGTGTCTTCCGGTTTTTTGTTTATTTGCCACCGGAGAAGATAAATACTCACCAAGGGTGAGTTTTTTCTCAACTGTTCGGTATTTACCCTTAAACACTTCTCGGCCCGACGGCACATAAGGCTTATGGTTTTGTTTTTCAACTAACACACCGTTTCGATATACCAAAGTTGTGCCTCTGGCGGCTGAGCGGAGTGTCTCGGGGCCGGCTTTTTCCACCAGTATGTTTTTTGGGTCCGTCACCCCCATGGCGTCAGGGGTGGTAAATTTCCCGTCTTGAGTTACATCCAGCCCGCTCGCTTCATCCCGGACCATAATATGCTTGGAATGTTTGAATTTTGCAAACATCTCCTGGTGTATTGCCGTGTTGCCGAAAACCGTCATCCAGACGATGGACACGCCTGTGGGGATCAGTAAAACACCCCCGATAAATTCTCTTATAGTCCTTCCTCGCGACACACGGGCGATAAACATCCCAACAAAGGGCGACCAAACTATCCACCAACCCCAGTAAAAAACCGTCCAGTTCTCCAACCACTCGGTTCTCTCTTTTTCTGCATATGCAGCAGTCCAGAAAGATCTGTGGGGCAAGTCTTGGATATAGGATCCAATATTTTGAACAAGGCTGTCCAACAAGTAGATTGTTGGGCCGACGATAAACAAAAAGAGCATAAGCAAACCGGCAAGCCCGACATTTAATTCACTTAGTCTTCTGATCCCTACATGCAACCCCGACACAAGGGATGCGACCGCCATCATGGTAATCACCGCAATAAGCACCACTTGCACTACTGCGCCTTGAGGGATAGAAAAAACGTGTGTCAGGCCTGCGTTTACTTGTTTTGCTCCGATACCAAGGGATGTTGCAAGCCCGAACAATGTGGCCAAAAGAGCCAGCACATCTATCATATCTCCCATGAAACCGTGGATTCGCTTCCCCAGGAGCGGGAAAAACACTGACCGGAAAGATAACGGCAGCCCACGCCTGAAGCCGAAATAGGCTAGTGATAACGCCACGACAGCGTATAGGGCCCATGGGTGGAGGCACCAATGCACAAGAGTAATGGCCAGAGATTGATTTGCCGCGGCCTGAGGGCTGAGACCAGGGACAGGAGGGGACATGAAGTGGTGCATGGGTTCGGCCACACCGAAAAACAGCATCCCGATGCCCATTCCGGCGCTGAACAGCATTGAAAACCAGGTGAGCCGGCTGAATTCCGGTTTTTCGCTGTCTTTGCCAAGCTTTATATTACCAAACTTGCTGAAGGCCAGGTAGAGAGCGAAAAACAAAAAACCGGTCATCGAGATTATGTAGAGCCAAGAGAAGTGGTTCGGTATCGCTCTCTTCATCTGATTGAACAACATCAATGCGCGATGCGGTAAAAGGACGGTCAACAACACAAAGGTTAGAATGAGCCCGGCTCCCACGGGGAAAACCACTGGGTGAAACTCAATTTCTACTCCGAGAATACTTTTGCGAATAGCCTTTTTCATACACCTCCTTAATAACTGTTTTTTTTTATTGCATGAAACCAAAAATAAGCCTGAAACATAACACAGGTTCTGCAGTTTTGGTGGATTTGTCCAAAAATTCTTTTCTGTCGCGCCCTTTAATTTTTGATGGAATTCATTAAGCTGTTCTTTAATTTTGATCCTTTTTGCCCAGGAGTCTTGTTAAGATGACAGTGTCGAAAGCGAGGTTTGATCTTGCGGTTGGTGCAGTAAAAAAGGCATGTAGAGTTTGCGAAGGGCTACAACGCAGGATATCCCAAGAGGGTGTCTTAAGCAAAGATGATAAGAGCCCGGTTACGGTGGCTGATTTTGCATCTCAAGCAGTTGTATGCGCGGTTTTGAATGAGGTTTTTCCGGATGAAGTGATAGTGGCCGAAGAAGGTGCTGAGTGTCTGAAAAATCCGGATAACTCAGAAATATGCAGCCAGGTAGTGGATATTGTAGCTCGTGAGATGGGGCACGTATCGCAAGAGGAAGTTGTCTCATGGATTGATCGAGGCTCAGGAGATGCCGATGTGGAGTCTTTTTGGACCTTGGATCCAATTGACGGAACCAAAGGCTTTTTGCGAGGCGATCAATATGCTGTAGCGCTTGCTTTTCTGGAAAAGGGGGAACCGGTTTTAGGGGTGCTGGGGTGTCCAAATTTGGAAGTGAACCAACGGAGAGGTGTAATTTTTGCTGCGGATATGGACTCAGCCGTTTGCAGGCTATATTCTACTTTATCAAGCAACATACAAGCAGGGAAAGCGTGGACGGATAACTCCGCGGAAGGCGTCCCTCTCAATCCACCTCCTTTAGTGGATGTCAGACGGGCGAGGTTCTGTGAATCCGTTGAAAAAGCACACTCAGACCACTCTGTTTCAGCTAAAATAGCGGCAGAGGCCGGGTTATCAAGTCAACCCTGTCGAATAGACTCTCAATGCAAGTATGGTGTGGTCGCCACAGGTGAAGCCTCTTTGTATCTTAGGATCCCGAGAGGAGATGGTTACCGCGAAAAAATCTGGGATCATGGGGCCGGCGTCGTTGTCGTCCAGTGTGCAGGTGGGCAGGTAACGGATTTGGACGGCGAACCTCTGGACTTCTCCCGAGGACACCGCTTGATTGAAAACAGAGGGGTCGTGGTTACCAGCGGAGGTATACACGAGTGTGTTTTAGATGCGGTGAAGAGATTAGGGGTATAGACTTCAGACAACAGTAGAAGTAATTCCAGCAGAATAGCAAACTAGCAGAGTTGACAGTCCCTTTGTTTTTTGTGGGTCACTGGTTTTTGCAGGCCACGAGGCATTGGTTTACGAAAAGGAGTTTTAGGGGGGGGATTTTTCGCAAGAGTGAGTCGATGCGGAGGGATGCTTTTACCGGGACTGGGATGCGGAAGTAGGGAATCACGGCGATGGGGGCCCACATAAATAAGTTGAAGGATTCGATGGTTAGACCTGCTCTAACTGCCAGCGATGATAGCGCGCTCTCTCCAAGGTGGTCTTCATGATGAGAATCCTTCAAAAGCCCTGCAGAAGTGGAGATCTTGTCCCAAAAAGGCACTGGACAGGTGGCGATGAAGAGACCATTGGGGGACAAGACGTCGGAGGCGGCCTTTAATGTCAGGAGAGGATCCGGGAGATGCTCCAGCACGGCGAGGGCTGTGACTACGTCGTAAGAGCGGGACATCACTTGGGGTGGGAAATCGGTTATGTCTCCCTTTATGATTTTTGTGTCTTCTATGCTTTCAGGGATCAATGAAGGGATGTCATCGGAAAGCTCAACGCCGGTAAGTGAACGGGGGCGTAGTAGGGAGCGAAGCTCAAGCATGGCGCGTCCGTCGGCTGAGCCGAGATCCAAAATGTTTAGCTCCGATGTCTTCTTGAAGTGGGCGCACACAGCTTCTGCCGCAATCGCCGCACGGCATTTATATCTAAACACAAGCTCTGCGCGTTTGCCCCTGTGTTTTGCGTATTCATTGTCCATAACACCCGCATTATTGTTGTTTTGTAGCATCTACTAATAGTCCCTTAACGAAAAAGTTGTTTAGAGTGCCATGTTTCGGCAAGCTTAATTCAGTCGTCGGTGAAGCGCAGCATGGGGTTGGGTGGACGAAGGCGGGAGGCGGACAATTACTCCACAGAGGCGCGACAACGAGGATGTGCCTCTCGGCGCACCGTAGTTAACCCCGCATGGCGGGATGGATCGGCGGTCAATGTGAGTGTGTTTAGCGTCTGATGTTTCTTCTACGCATACCCTGCGGAGGCATGCGCATACCCCCACGCCCCATCCCCGGAGGCATGCTTCCTCTAGCTCTCTTTTTCCATTTATCCGGCTCTTTGTAGACTTGTGTGAGAGGATATGAGCCGATGATATAGACGTCTGGTTCTCCTTTCACTTGAACATAGTATTGTCGCTTCTCCTGTTCATTACCTATGAGCAATTCAACAGTCTTTCGGTTATCTTTCAAAGTAAAGATGACCCGACCGCTGGGTTTTTTTAGACCGGTTTTTTCCGGATCCGTTATTTCGGAGAATTGCCTTGCCCTGAACCTTCCTTCGAGGGTCTTCATGAGGCGATCAACCGCAGCTTTGTCCAGCTCAAGGTCTTTGGGCTCTTGTGCTTCCCAGACCATCACTTTCTCTGAATCGGCTTTCTTTTCTTTCTTGTCCTCTTTTTTGTCGTCTTTCTGGTCTTCTTTTTTGGTTTTGGAGGGAACCTTCGCAAGTACTGTTTTGCCTTTGGGGTGTTGGACTTCCAGTTTAACTATCTGAGAGGGATCTAAATCCAGGATTGTTTTGTCTCTATATTCCG
>JAABSF010000105.1 GCA_011390535.1 Deltaproteobacteria bacterium
TGAGATGAGCATGAGACTAACATGAACGGCCTACATGAAAAGCCTACATGAACGGCCTACATGAACGGCCTACTTGAAAAGCCTACATGAACGGCCTGCATGAAAAGCCTACATGAACGGCCTATGGGCAGTTTTTCTGAACCCAAAATCTTTATTAAGTTGGATGGGTAGATTAGGTGGATGGATGGATGGATGGATGGGTAGATAGATGGATAGATTAGATGGGTGGATAGGTGGGTGGATGGATGGATGGATGGATG
>JAABSF010000106.1 GCA_011390535.1 Deltaproteobacteria bacterium
ATAGATAGATAGATGGATAGATAGATAGATAGATGGATAGATAGATAGATAGATAGATAGATGGATGGATGGATAGATAGATAGATAGATAGATAGATAGATAGATAGATATAGAGATATAGAGATCAAGATAGAGCTCACCAAAGGGAGGCAGAGAAAGATGGGAAACAAAAAAAGAATAATTACGGGCATTGCTCTGTGTATGATGATGACAGGGGTTTTGTCCGGCTGCCCTAATCGAGGGACTCCTGTACCTAGGCCCAGCGGGAGAGAAGACAAAGATCCTGCTAAACAAAACGGACAGGCGGTTCAGCAGGCGTCGGTGCCACAATACCCGGCGCCATTATTGAAATCACCGAATACCCTCACTGTGGATGTGTTGGCTTATCGCGCAGGTCAGCGGATCGGGGTCATGATCCCTGCAAAAATCACGGTGGGGCCCAACACTGATAATGAGCCTAATGTGGCCATTGCAGGGGATCTCTCGGGTGGTCAGGGGGGGTCATGGAGAGCGGGAGTGTGGATGTCGGCGCATCAGGCATCGACCAGTGTTGGGCGGGATCTTACTGATTACGCAATTTCATCGCGTGGCTATGGTTTTATCGATGGCGCGAGCGCGTCAGCCCTGTTTACGGCGACAATGATGGCAGCGATGATGGGGTTGCCGATTAAATCAGAGTTTACCATGACCGGGACGGTGAACCCTGATGGAACAGTAGGGCCTGTAGGGGGAATTCCCAATAAATTCATGGCTGCACTTCAAAAAGGGAAGAAAATTCTTGGTTATCCAATCGGTCAACGGTTCGCCCGGGATGAGCACACCAAAGAGCTGGTTGATCTTCAAGAATTGGCGGCCCAAGCGGGAGGCCGCGCTGTAGAGGTTGCCACGGTATACGATGCTTATCAGCTATTGACCGGGGAGGCTTTTCCACACCCCAGACCACTTTCTACAAGTGAGATGAGCCTCCCTAGAAGTGTTCATCAAAGGCTTGGAGAGTACACCCAAAAATGGTCCAAAGTCTTTGCTACCTACGGCAAGGGGTTTATGGCCCAGAAGGTGGAAAAAATCCCGGCGGCGGCGGACCGGATGAACACTGCATACAAATACATGAAAAAATCTTCTGAGTTGCTTCAAGAGGGCTCTGTTGCGGCGGCATATGATTTTGCACAGAGAGGGGGAGCTTGGGCGTTTACATCTTTTTGGTATGCCAGGTTTTTGAGGCTGGCGGTGCACAAGCAATTCAAAGAGATATACAGCACCACCATGCAGCTAAAAAAGTCAGAGAAAAAGGTTTTTGATCAACTGCAGGCGCTCCGCATCCAGAGGCCCGGGACTGTTGACCAATTGGTGGCGGTGATCTCCGCATATGAGCAGCTTGTGGAGGCATGGGCATATACAGAGAACGGCAACATCCTGCTGAAGCAAACAATGGCGAACATACAAAAGATGCAAAAAACACCGCCGAAAAAAGACCCCACAGGGTTAATGTTCGAATGGTTCTATGACACTGCGCTGAAATATTCTCTCGCTGAGATCAAACAAGCAAAAGCCGGTAATTTTTTGACTTTCCATGTCACGCCGTCGGCTCCCTATGCGATGGACCCGGCCCGTCTGCGACGAGTAGCGAAGGTCTTTTTGGCGGCGGCTCAAGCCAACCTGATATATTTTGAAGAGATTTTTGTTCCCATGTTCGTCAAGGCGTTGGGCAAATCTCCTGCTATCGTCAAAAACATTTTGAAATCACAGATAGGAAAATACTTACTCGCCACGCTCTGTCTCAGGTTTCCACAGTTCGTGCTCTCAAAGGCTTGGGGAGAAAACGCCGTTGAAACAGCATTTGCTCAAGTAGCCGGGTCCATGGGCTCTTACTTTAACTCTTCCATGCTGATCACCAAGTATTACTCTTTGAAGCTGAACATCGTAGATAAGATAATGGGAAAAGGGACGGTTCAAAGCGTACCCAGGCTGAAAGCGCTGGTGTCCATGATAGGCCATGCGGAAAAGAGCGTGCGGATCAACGCAGCCCTGGCTCAAAAACACGCCGGTACGGTGCCGACTTCGGCCAAGGTTTTCTACCACATAGGAATGACCATGAAAGAGATGATGCCTTCATTGAAGATCAAAGCACTGGAGATGTTTTGGAGGGCTTCAATGGAGTGTCAGCTCGCGGTTATGCTTTCCCGGAAATCTTAAACAACATTCCTACAAGTAGATCGTGCTGCGAGCCTTTCATGTGCCGGATCAAAGCATGATCAAACTTTCTTGACCACATTTCTTCGCCCCGTTGGTTACGTTTGTGGACATAGACCACTATCTGCAAGGTGATTTCGAGCCCCAAGCGGAGTTAATCGAAAAGAACACGTATCTGCTCCATGATCACATCATCCACACATTTCACAAGCACGTAATAACCGAGGAAGCTGTGGAGGCATGGAAATGACAGTCGATATTGATTATTTGCCATCCGGTGGCGACATCGGTGGACTCATCCGAAATCATGACCTACAAGCCTCAGGCTCGACCCAGGATACTTACACCTTTAAGACTATTAAAACTATTTTGAAGCAATTGGTTTCCGGCGGGGCGAGCATGTTGTTGGGTACTAGCGTGGCCGATGCATACCCTTATCTTCCACATGTGGGTACCAGCCCAATCTATAACGACTCAAGGACGGTGGCAACTCACCCTTTTCAGGCTGCCGCACCAAAAGAAGAGATAAAAAAAACAGAGGAAACAAAAAAATCCGAGGAGAAAACAGCGATTTCTTATGAGCAAGCTCTTACGATGTCTATCGCTGACCAGGCTCGTGAAGTATCGGCCGCTCTCTCGCTCAATAAATCTCAGTTGGCGGAAATATTGGGTGTGTCAAGACCAACACTGTATTCGTGGCTTGACGGTTCTAATCCTAATCCGGGAAACAGCGACCGTTTGCTGACCATTCTACGGATCATGTTGAAGACCCATGTCGGCTCGCATCATCCTCTCAATGCGCGATTTGTGAGAAACCCACTCTTTGAAGACAGTAAGTCCCTGATTAAGTTGTTGAAAACAGATTCCTGTAACGAAGAAGACATCACAGATGTCATCGAAGCCGCAAAAGCATTGTCCGACAAGGTTGCTAAACAGGCCGAGGAAAGAGAAGAGCGGTGGCGTAAGCTTGGCTATGAAGAACCCTCTTCCGAAGAGCGTAAAGCGACTCTCGATCGAAACATTACTGCGCTGAATCTCGATAGGTCTAAGTGATGGCAGATGGTTTTGACTCCACCAAAATTGAAGCCGCTGGTTGGCGGCAAGGGGCCGTTCTATGTGAGGAAGTAGCAAAAGCAGCAATACAGGCCGCCCCACAACACATACAGTTCCAAGACGAAGATTGGCCAAACAAGAAAGAAGAGATCGAAGACGACATCATCAAATTTTGGTCACAATTCGAGCCCTGCATCAAATGTGGCCGGGTTGATGCCTTGGGAACAGATGAAATAATGTAGTCCAATATCTCACGATCCAAGTCACACGCGCACACATCTTTGAAAGGGCTTTTCTTAGTTTCCTCTCCGTGGTAGAAACTGTCTTCATAATTATATGTTATAGTTCCAGGTGTTTTCGTTACGAGAAACCTGAAACCGGGATTCGAGACAAGAAACCTGAAACCGGGATTCGAGAAACATGGGAATTTTAAACCGCCTGAATACGCTGGTCCAAGCCAGCCTCGGAGATATCACAACTCGAGTGTCCGACCCGGGCGCGAAGATCACGTTGATCATGCAAGAAATGCGCACACATCTGGCTGCGGCGAAGCGTGAGATTCGCGATCTGTTGGTGCTGGAAAAACGCCTCGAAGCGGAGCGGGAGAAGCTTAACTCTACTGCGACAAAGTGGGAAGAGCGAGCGGCCAAATCCGTCAAGCTGGGCGATGACGAGCTGGCCCGTCAGTGTCTTTATAGAAAATTCGAAGCGGAGAAATCGGCTGAGGATCTTTCCAAAGAAATGGAAGAGAGCCGCTTATACGGGCGCCGCCTGCTTAAAGCGTCAAAGAGGCTGGAAGCGAAATTAAAGGCTCTGCAACTCAGGGAAAACACTCTCAAAAACAGCCTTCGCAAGGGTGGGTCAACCGACGCCTTTGACGAGTTTAGTAGAATCGAGACATCCATTGAAGGCCAAATGGCTGAAAGCGAGCTTGATGAAGAGATGGATCCGGCGGCTAAGGCTCTCGCGGAAGAGGTTTTAAAACAAAGGCTCGCGGACCTTGAAAACAGCGTCAAAGCCGGTGGAGAGCTGGCCAGGCTGAAAGAGCAGGCTTCGGTTGAAGCTTCCTCGTCGGCGGCTGGGGCGGGTAGAGCGGCGAGGTCGGCAGGGTCGGCTGAAAGTGTGAAAAGCACTGGGGGTGTAAAAAGCACTGGAGGTGTAAATGCCCAAGGAGCTGCTGATTCTCCTCCCGAAGTTGAAGTTCCATCGGATAAAGAGAGAGAGATTATTCAAGAAGAGCTGGACGCCATTAGAAAACAGCTTGGCGATGAATGGGAGATAGAAGACTCTCTTGACGATTTGCAAAACAAATTGGATAAGAACGACTCCAAGGATAAGAAAGATTCTTAGGATAAGAAAGATTCCCAAGGATAAGAAAGATTCCTAAGGATAAGAAAGATTCCTAAGGATAAGAAAGATTCTTAGGATAAGAAAGATTCCCAAGGATAAGAAAGATTCTTAGGATAAGAAAGATTCCCAAGAAACAGATAGCAACGGTGTCATATAGTTGTACCGAATAAAACACCTCAGAGGTAAAGCTTCGGAGCGAAGATGAGTCAAAATAACAAGGCACGAGACAAGGAGCTCATCAAAAAAGCCCAAGATGGAGATCGCAAGGCTTTCGGAGAGTTGGTGAGAGTTTACCACGATAAAATATATATGCTGGTATTCCACATGATTCACAACTCCGCCGATGCCGACGATCTTACTCAAGAGGCATTTTTGCGGGCATATCGTGGCCTGAAATCATTTAATTTTAAATCTGAATTTTACACTTGGCTTTACCGCATTGCCGTCAACGTTACTTTGAACCAGATTCGAAAAGCAAAGAGGCGTTCAACCGTTTCTTTGTCGGAAGAAGCTCTTCCGCGCAAGTTCAAACAAAATGACAATGCAGAAAACCCTCGTGAGCAGGCGGAAGCGATGCAACTCTACGAGAGAGTGCTCAAAGGAATTGAAAACTTGAGCCCTGCATTGCGTACAACTCTGGTTCTGTTTAGTTTCCAAGGCCTCTCTCACAAGGACGTAGCCCAGGTTCTGGGGTGCGCCGAGGGGACGGTGGCGTGGAGAATAAGCGAAGCGAGACAACAACTAAAACGGCATTTAAAGCGGCAGAAGCGCGGGGAATCCCATGGTAAGCGAAATGGAGTGCAAGGACGCGAAACAGAAACTATCGGAAGACCTTGACGGTCGACTGAGCACGGAAGAGAGCTCACAGCTTGAAGCTCATGTGAAAGCATGTGAGAGCTGTCAAAGCGAAAAGCTTGATCTCTCTCGTCTTAATGAAGTGCTCACCGACCTGGCGACCCCGAGAGCCGAAGCACCGGATCCGGAGGCCGCATGGGAAGCGATAGAAACGAAACTCGGCGATATTGAACCCGGTAATGAAGACCCTTATGACGAACCCATACTGGTGGAAACTTCCGGTGCGGTTGATATAAGAGGGCTGATAGACGACTCGGGTGATGAAGATGATCTATCGGATGAGCAATTGTCCGCATCATCCGATTTGTTCGGGCTCTCCTCCGAAGAGGCTGTTGATGAAGATATCCACCTTGCCAGTGTGGCGCCGCCACCGGTGTTGATGCCCATCGCGGCAAAAAAATCAACCTGGATGGTGCCGGCTGCCGTAGCTATGGGTGTCATTATCATCACCGTGGTTACTGTGGCCGCCTTTCTTTTCGTCAAAGAGGGGAAACGGCAAAAAACAAAAGAGAAAGACGATTTAGCCCAAAACCTGGACAGCCGTTTTGAAAAGCGCAGCAATGAACCCGAGGTCAAAGCGCATGATCCAGCGGAGCAGAGGCCTACAATCGGCGATAAAACCGAAGAAGCAAAAGAGAAAGAGACCGGGAGCGAAAAAGAAGAAGGCGGGTCAGGCGGTGAAGTTCAAGACGCTGAAAAAGACGGTGAAGGCGGCGCTAACGATGAGGGCGAAGCCCTTGATCCGGCGAGCGCCCAAGCATCGACCGCCCTACGCAAAAAGCTCGGAAGCTCGGGGCGCGGTACCAAATCTCTGGGTGCAAGCAGGAGAAGGCCGAGAACCCGCAGATCATCGAAGAGCAGCTCACCTTCACCAAAGCCGAGAAAAAGCAGTTCTGCTAAGAGCGAACCTGAAGAGACAAAAAAAGCTTCGGCGCCGAGGCGCACCCTGGATGATCCTCTCAGCGCGCTGCTTTCTTCAGGAGCAAAAAAGGGTGGCGGACAAGATTCCTCAAAGGAAAAAACCGGGTCATCTCTGCCTCAAACGTTATCCCGTACTCAGGTAAAAAGGATCATGTCCAAAGCAGATGCCAAGGTGAAGCGCTGTTATCAACAGCACAAAAAAGCGGGGTTGTTGCGGGTTTCAGTGAGTGTCAGCGGTTCCACCGGCAAGATAACATCCGCCTCGATTCGGGGAAAATTCAAAGGAACACCTACGGCCAGCTGCGCTCTGCGAGCTATACGCTCGCTCAAGTTTCCAAAATTCAGCAACCCGAGTCAGAGCTTTACCTACCCGTTCCTTCTGCGATAATCTTCCAGTTATTAGGCCGGCATTTGCCGGCCGGCTTTTAAAAGAGGTCGCCTGCTTCTTTATTGAACGGGGGATAATGCAAAGCGTGATATTCCAATGAAAACCACAAAAGCCAATATAACAGAAAGACATCCAGCTTTATCTTCTGTAGCTTCAGGGATTCATCGGGGATTAGGTCGGAGATTAGGTCGGAGATTAAGCTGTATATTGAGCTGTACGTTAAACTGTCGGTTAATCTCTAGGCAAAGCCGTAGATTAAGTCGCAGATTAGGTCATAGATTAAGTCGTAGAAGCAATATCATATCCACGACAATTTTTCTTCTTTTCTTGGCTCAAGGATTATATTCAGGGTGTAACAAAAACAGTGACGACAAAAAAACCGCTGAAGAGACATACAAAGCCTGGAGTGATGCAATCCAGAAGAATCGATGTGAAGACATCTATGATCTACTGGATGAGAAGAGCCGTTGGGCGGTGATGAGCCTTGTAAAAGACACAGGTAAAGCAGCGGCGCTGATCAAAAAGCATTACCCCAAAAACCGAAAACAAGGCGCTTTGGCCAGGCTGGGCCCTGCCGCAGGAGCCTCCCCACAAAAGTGGATGACTCGCCATTGCAGACAGAACAGATTGCTTCAGAAACTGAAACCGTTTTCAGGGGCGCCCAAGAAAACACAAAAAAACAAGGACGTTTTTCGGGTCACCACCCCTTCCGGAGAAGTGGCTACCCTTATCCGTGACAAATACGGCCGCTGGGGATGCAGTGCTTTAAAAGAACATTTAGAAAAAGTTCAGGTTCGTATGGTGAACATTCTCAAGCTGACAAGGGAGAATGTAGCCCGATTTAAAGCTGACTCAAAACGCTGACTCAAAAAGCTGACTCAAAACGCTGACTCAAAAAGCTGACT
>JAABSF010000107.1 GCA_011390535.1 Deltaproteobacteria bacterium
TCACCATGTTATTCGTGGAGTGGACACCGATCCGGTGCAGTACATTATGGATCACACCGATGGCAAGGGAGTGGATGTTTGTTTAGAGATCTCGGGCAACCCCAAGGCCTTCCAGACATGCCTCGACGTGGTTAAGGCTGCCGGGCATATCTCCGTCATCGGCACATCGAATGATAACTACGATGTCAACTTCGCGAAAGATGTAGTTTTCAGCGCTGTAAATATCCACGGTATCACCGGGCGCCTTATTTGGGATACCTGGTACAAGATGAAGGGTTTGTTCGCTTCGGGGAATCTGGATGTCTCCAAGGTGATTACACATCGGCTACCTTATGCCGAGTATGAAAAAGGGTTCAAAATCATGCAGAGCGGCGACTGCGGCAAGGTGGTGCTGGATCTGTAAATTTAGCTCATGGTGAGTGAAACATACTCCGGCGTTGTGTTCATGAAATAGATGAATACGATTATGAAGATGATGCCGGGGATAAAAATAATAGTCTGAAAGGAGACTGAAACATGCTCGGAAAAGCAAAAGAGTACCTTCAAAAAGAAATCGAAGGAATCAAAGAAGCCGGTCTTTATAAGGCCGAGCGCATAATTACAACTCCCCAGTCCGCCGAGATAGGTGTAGGCGGAGAGACGGTGTTGAACTTCTGTGCGAACAATTACTTGGGGCTGGCTAATGATCCGCGATTGGTGAAAGCAGCACATGACACCCTGGAAGAATACGCCTTCGGCATGAGCTCGGTGCGGTTTATTTGTGGAACCTTGGATATTCACAAAGAGCTGGAGGCTAAAATTGCGGAGTTTAATGGTACGGAAGACACAATCTTGTATTCCAGTTGTTTCGACGCCAACGGCGGCCTCTTTGAAACATTGCTGGGTCCCGAAGATGCGATTATTTCCGACCAGCTGAACCATGCATCCATCATTGATGGTGTCCGGTTGTGCAAGGCGAAACGCTTTCGGTACAATAACAACGACATGGCCGACCTGGAAGAGAAGCTGAAAGAGGCGGACAAAGCGGGCGTACGTCACAAAATGATCGCCACCGATGGTGTGTTTTCCATGGACGGCATCATCGCCAACCTTAAAGGAGTATGCGATCTGGCTGAAAAGTATGAAGCCATGGTGATGGTTGATGATTCACACGCCACCGGGTTTGTAGGAAAGACCGGCCGGGGTTCTCACGAGCACAACGGTGTGATGGGAAGAATAGATGTCATCACATCCACCCTTGGGAAAGCCATGGGCGGCGCCTCCGGTGGTTATACTACGGGACGAAAGGAAATCGTGGAGATCCTGAGACAGCGCTCCAGGCCTTACCTCTTCTCAAACACACTGGCGCCTGTCATCACAGGCACCACAATGAAGGTTCTCGAGATATTGATGGAATCCTCGGAGCTGGTGGAAAAACTGCAGGCTAACGCTGATCGGTTCCGAGAGGGCATGGATAAGGCAGGGTTTACCTTGGCCGGCGCGGGCCATGCCATAGTTCCTGTGATGCTCGGAGACGCCAAACTCGCCGCAGATATGGCCGACGATATGCTGAAAGAAGGCATCTATGTCATCGGCTTCTCTTATCCGGTCGTACCCAAAGGTCAGGCCCGGATTCGTGTGCAGCTCAGCGCGGCTCACACTTTTGAGCAGATTGATCGCACTATCGCCGCCTTTACCAAGGTCGGAAAGGCTCACGGCGTAATCAAGTAGTCGATGTAATCAAGTAGTCTCGCCCTCTCCCTCTCCCTTTCCTGTTTCCTAATTCCTTTGTCTAGTATTTGTTTTCCTCCACCTACAAAGTCCTATCACCCCAAAAAAAAAGGAGCGACCATAAGATCGCTCCTTGTGTTCATGACCCTTTTAAAAAAAAGGGCTCTTGCTTATGCCCAGGGACAGAATCGAACTGCCCACACGGGGATTTTCAGTCCCCTGCTCTACCGACTGAGCTACCTGGGCAAAGCCTGAAACAAGGGCAGTGTATAATCAGAGAAGATGCGTTTGTCAACAATAAGGTGAAGTTTTCACAGGGGCATGGCGAACTAAACGAACTCACATTGATCGTCCACTGATCGTCTCGGTGACCCTGCGAGCATGTTTGTCCGGATCTCTATGAGATCCTGTTTAGAAATGACTCTCCAGGTATCCGTAATACTCCAGGGATGATTGAGACACTGTTCGGGTGGTGACGCAAGAGTTGACGTTTCCTTCTATTGTATAAATGGTCTCGCCGTCTGGTGAGACATCTTCAACCATTCCATAATGTTGTATGTTGAACTTGATGAGATCGCCTGGTTTGGGGAGCCACCCGGCCGGCAGGTCATTTATATAATATTTTGGCAAAGAAAGTGGAGACGGCAAAGAGTAGCTGCACTCGTCATATACCCAAGCTACGAAGTCATAACACCAGAGGCCGGGCTGCCATTGCATATAAGGACGATCGTCTGACCCTTCGCAGTAACCGAGTTCGGCACGAGCGATATCTATCAACTCGGTGCGCGCCATCTCTTCTTCGGTGAGGATGGAGGTGCAGCCTGTCTCCGGGTTTCCTTCATAACCCTCGTCGCACACACACAGCCCCTCTTCGCAATGTGCATTGCTCCCGCAGGTGACCCCTTCGCATGGGTCAACGGGATCTTCTTCAACACAGCTCAACCCCTCCGGGCGGTAACCTTCATCGCAATCACAGACAGGGCTCTCACCTGCGACTATGCAGGAGCCATGGACACCACAGTCGATGGATTCACATGGGTTGGTCGATGTATCGGGCGTGACTTCCACATCTTCTGCAAGCGCATCTTCAGAGGTCTCCGCGTCGTTGGATGTGCCGCCGTCCGGATCCACCGTGTTGATGACGCCTGTGCAGGATGAAAAGAAAGAAAGTAATAAAACAAGCGATGAAACAAGAGAAAAAAAAGTGAGGTGAAACTTCTTAGTATTATTGTAGAGCATGGTTAAAATAACCCTCCGCGTTCGTGCATATAGCTGCATTTTCAGAGAGAGACCAAATTTCATGCAACCTTATATGTCGAAGTTAACAATATAGTACACCCAAACAGTGAGTGTTTTCAAGGATCACGTTAAAGAAACCCATGCAAGAGATGGTTGAGAGATGATAGCTATTATTTGTCTCGTTCCTCCCCGCTCTTTATTGTATCGTAATAGTATTGTTTGAATTGAAGGTATTGATTGGTTGCTATGGGCCGCAACCTTGTGGAAACGACGCCGGAGTTTTTTTTGAGGGAGAAGGGAAAGGAGCTGAAGAAGATGACTGAGAGCGGAAGAAAAACAGGAAAAGGATCTTTGAATGGAGCCGGGGGAGCATCGCCGCCGGGTGAAGCCAGGCTTGAGTTGCCGGGTGGATCAGTAATGCTTCCGCTGATCGAGGGTACGCTCGGCGAGAAAGCGGTGGACATCAGGGGGCTTAGAGCTGAGACAGGCTACATTTGTCTTGATGAAGGTCTGGCGAACACGGGCACTTGTCTTAGCCGGATTACATTTGTAGACGGCGACAAAGGAATTTTGAAATACAGAGGGTATCCCATAAAACAGGTGGCTGAAAACGCCGATATTGTGGAGACAGCGCTGTTGCTGTTCAATGGTGAGTTTCCATCCAAAGAAGAGAAAGAGGATTTTTGCCGGAGGCTTAGAAAACATGGGCTGCTTCATGAAGGCCTCAGGCATCATTTTGAAGGTTTCCCGCCGGGTGCTCATCCCATGGCCATTCTTTCTGCAATGATTAACGCTTCAAGCTGTTATCGGGAAGAGCTGCTGGAGCGTGATACCGAAGAAGACTTTTTAGACAGTGCTGCTTTGCTTATAAGCAAAGTCAGGACCATCGCTGCTTTCAGCTACAAGAAATCCCGTGGAGAACCGGTTGTTTATCCCAACCCTGAATTGGATTACTGCGAGAATCTTCTCCACATGATGTTTTCTCTGCCGTACAGCGAATATGAACCGCTGCCGGAGGTGGCGCGCGCGCTACATCTTTTCATGATACTGCATGCAGATCACGAGCAGAATTGCTCTACATCCACGGCTCGAATGGTGGGGTCTTCCGGTGCCAACATGTTTGCTTCAATTGCGGCCGCCGTATGTGCCCTATGGGGACGGTTGCATGGGGGCGCGAACAGCGCAGTCATTGAAATGTTGAAAGACATCGCCGATGGAGGGGATAGCGTAAAATCGAAGATTGAAAAGGCCAAAAGGGGAGAATCTCCTCTTTGGGGGTTCGGGCACCGCGTGTACAAGAATCATGATCCGAGAGTGAAGCTTTTAAAGCAAGCATCCGAAGATCTTCTCTGCGCACTTGGTTCAGATGATCCGTTGTTTGAAATAGCCAAGGAGCTTGAATCTGTCGCTGTTACCGACTCTTTCTTTGTAGAGCGACGATTATATCCCAACCTGGATTTTTACTCGGGCATCCTGCTCAGGGCTGTGGGCATACCTCTGGATATGTTCACCGTAATGTTTGCGATCGGACGAATGCCGGGTTGGATCGCCAATTGGATCGAGGTGGTGCGAAGCCGTTCAAAGATTTACCGGCCTCGTCAGATTTATGTCGGAGTACCGGAAAGAGAATAGATCTGAACAAGTCACAAGAATAGAAAGTGACCTCGTTTGTGGTGACTACACTGAGGTATACGGACTTGGGGGATCAAGTGAGTACTGTGTGGTTTTTCTTTTAACCGGTCGCATTGACGGAAAGATGCGCACCATAGAGTTGGGTGGGCGATAGTTATTATTTGTCTCGTTCCTCCCGGTTTTTTATTATATCATGATAGTGTAGCATGGAAGTAGTTGGTGACTGTTTTTGTGAGTGGTCATTTGCTTATTTGCCCGTGTTTTGGGTAGCCGGCTTGCTGTTTTCATACTTGGTTATGGAGGTGCGATATGTTGTTCGGGGTTTTTAATTTAGGGGAAGGGAAAGGTTTTTTGAAAAGAATATTTTTTCAGAAAAGTGTTCGGTTACCATCTTTTTTCTCCTTTATGGTGTTATTCACGGCTTTTGCTTTAATATCCGGTTTATCAGGTTGCCGCCCGTCGTCTTCGAGTGGCTGGAATTGTGGTCTCGAAGCTCCTGAATGTGTGGATGAGCTGAACGAGCGGGTCTGCAGTGGCAGAGAAACGGTGGTCAGAGCATGTGCAAGTAGTCAGATCTGTATCGACGGAGAGGGTTGTGTTAATCAGGTTTGTGATCCCGATGCACCGCCGGTGTGCGCGGATGAATATACCGAGATTGTGTGTATACCACCAGGGGTTGAATCTACTACTCAAGCCTGCGACGACGGAGTTCTATGTGAAGCAGGCACAGGTTGCAAGCCTCCTTTATGCACTTATCCGGACACCATCTGTTTGGATAATGATCAGATAGCTATTTGCCGAGAGGATGGGATGGCATATGAACCTCACAGGCTTTGTTCCGACGAGGGCTGGGGCCTGGTTTGTCGCAACGGGAGCTGTGTAAGTCGATGTGAGACCCTCCAGGCAGGGGATTCGTCGCTTGGGAATGAGTATTATGCGGTTGATTTGCCTCAATATGGAAGCAGCTTATCAGACAAAGATTATGGTATCATTGTTTCGAACCCATCCAATACTCAGACGGCGCAGGTTCAGATAGAGACCATAGGTGGTGTTGTAAATAACATGGAGATCCCACCTCAAGAGCTGCGGGTGTATTCGGTGGATCCTCCAAGAGAGAACAATATAAATGCCACCGGCGTTTTTGCTCGGGCCTATCGGATCTTTTCCAATATTCCTGTAGCAGCTTTTCAGTTTAATTGTCTAACCACAATAAGCGCTGCTTCTACTGATGCGTCGTTATTGTTTCACACCGAGGTTTTGGCTAAAAAATACTGGGTTATGGACTACACGGGTTTCAATGATGGAAATTTCATAGGAGTCTATGCTGTCGAACCCGACACAACTGTTACAATTGTTCCATCCCAACCACTGGAGGCTTCAGCCTCGGATTCAGAGTTGTCTTTCGGGCCGACCCCTGCAGGAGAGCCCTTGACTGTGACCTTGGATCCATTCCAAGTGCTGGTGGTGATGACCTCTGAGACCGGCGTCAGCCTGACAGGTTCTTCAGTGGAAGGTTCGGCGCCGATAGGAGTTTTTGGAGGAAATGATTGTACCCAGGTGCCCCTTGGGACATCATACTGTGATCATTTGGAACAACAGATTTTTCCTCGGCAGGCTATCGGAACTCACTACTTGGTGGCTAAAACGCATCCTCGGATGAACTGCGATCCGCCTGATTATGTCCGTATTTTGGCCGATGTTGATGACACCGAGGTGACGATGGTTCCTCCTGTGGCAGGGCCTTTTTCTCTGAACGGTGGTGAATGGGTGGAGTTTTCAACAAACCAGTCGGTGGAGATTACATCTACGAATCCCATTCTTGTAGGTCAGTTCTTGCGCTCTTCGGGAGGTTCAGAGTGTGCCGATGAGGGTGATCCTGCCTTTGTGTTGCAGGTGCCTGTAGAGCAGTTTCGATGCTCTTATGTGTTTTTAACTCCCGATACCTATGATACGGATTTTATTAATATCGTCGCTCCTGTGGGAGCTGAGGTTATTTTAGACGGAGAGTTTTTGGACCTCTCCACCGAGCCGGTGGGGACGGGGCTGTTTACCGTGACCTCGGTGGAGCTTGAAGACGGCCCTCATGTGCTGGAAAGCGATCATCTCGTTGGGGTGATTGTTTATGGTTACGGGGGGCCGGGGAACATATCCGGTAACGTGCAAAATGTGTCTTATGCATATCCGGCCGGTTTGAGCCTTCAGGAGATCAATGTTGTTGAGTGATTGTTGAAGATGTCAAAGTTTGGTCGGCCGTCAAAATTGATGTTTTAGTCACAATCATAGACTTCCCACTCAAAAATTGGTGGGTTGCTGTCTTGGCCGCCTCCAACATAGGTCACTACATCATAAAGACGAATTCTGGTTGTCTGAACAGGGGATGGAAAGACAAACTCCCAATCGTCGGTCTGGTTGCTTACAGTGCCCGCCGTAGACCATGAAGACCCGTTCCAGTACTGAACAGTGGCTCCTGCCAGTGTGCGCCCGTCATTAGTCCCAATGCATGTGTTGGAATTGTAGCGGGAGGTATCCATGAAGAGTTTGGCCACGGTAACCGTAGAAGACCAATCCAACTGAATCCAAGCCCCGTTTGGATAGGATTCTGCGCTTAACCAATGGAACCCATAGGTGTCACAAGCAGCTTCCGAATAACCATCGTTCATCTTGGATGGCCCGCGTCCATAACTGTCTTGGCCTCCTCCGGAGCTGCTCGCTGTAGCCGCGAGCGCAATATTGGTGGGATTGCACACAAGCTCTATTTTGCAGTCATGAGAGCAGCCATCGCCGGAGAGATTATTACCGTCATCGCATTCTTCGCCCAGGTCGGGCTGAACGATCCCGTCGCCGCAATACTCTTCTTTGCAGGAAGCGCTGCAACCGTCGCCGGAGACATTGTTACCATCGTCGCACTCTTCGCCGAGGCCTGGCTGAACCATCCCGTCGCCGCAATACTCTTCTTTGCAGGAAGCGCTGCAGCCGTCGCCGGAGACATTGTTGCCATCATCGCATTCTTCGCCCAGGTCGGGTTGAAGGCTTCCATCGCCGCAATACTCTTCTTTGCAGGAAGCGCTGCAGCCGTCGCCGGAGACATTGTTGCCATCATCGCATTCTTCACCCAACCCTATCTGAACAACCCCATCTCCGCAGTACTCATCTTTGCAAGAGGCGCTGCAGCCGTCGCCGGAGACATTATTACCGTCGTCGCACTCTTCGCCTTGTTCGAGGATACCGTTTCCACATTCAGGGTCTGACTCGTTTTTGCAATCGGAGCTGCAGCCGTCGCCGGAGACATTATT
>JAABSF010000010.1 GCA_011390535.1 Deltaproteobacteria bacterium
CGATGATCAACTCATCTTCGCCGGTGACGACCATAGCCGAGAGGCCGTTTGGAAGGCTGACCCGGTGACCGACGAGGTCGGGATCTGCTGCAGTGCGCGCCTTGGTGAGCGCGAAGTCGTAGTCCCCCGTTCCCAGTTCCACCCAGAGAGCGGTTTTGGCCGAGGAGAGGGTCTCCACGATTACAGCAGAGCTGACGTTGTTTCCTTCACCATCCCCGTCGTCACCCGAGAGGTGATCGTTGCAAGCGGGAAGGAAGGTGAAAAGTGCGAAAATTGCAAAGGTGGTGATAAGAGCTTTCATGATTTTTCTCCTTTAGACGCACGAAGCGTCTTGTTTTGAGTTTCGTTAGTAACAGGAAATATCCATGGGCTTGCAGGTGAATGAGAGCATTGATTCTCTCCCTGAAGCACAGGGCGCAGGCAACCCGGTGTTGCAAAGCGCTCCCGGATTTCCCGTTCCCGGTTCTGTGAATGGGGTGCATCGACTGTCTAGCTCACATTGAGCGTCCATGCAATCGATGTATCCATTGTTGTTATCATCGAGACCATTGTCACAGATCTCTTGCACACCACCGCAGACAGAGAGTTCCTGACAGTAGTCGTCGGTGCAATCCCCTTTCCCGTCTCCGTCGTCGTCGATTCCGTTATCACAGTCCACTTCCCATTTCATGCCATATTCACAGACTACAAAGCCATCCGTGAAATGAGCACAATCTGGGTCTTCGCAATCCGTTAGGCCGTCAGCGTCGTTGTCAACGTTGTCAGTACAACTTGTTTCAGTTGTAGGTAGGCAAGCAGGGTCGGCGTCGCAATCCGGATCGTCACAATCCGTTAGGCCATCACCATCATTGTCTCCTCCATCGTCACAAGTTATTTCAACTGCTTCGCAAACAACTCCGTCTGGCCCGACAGATCCAATACAGGCACTGTCCGCGCAGTCTGTGTCTCCGTTTCCATCGTCGTCGATTCCGTTATCACAGATGTCTTCAGGATTAGGAGAGCAGGCAGGATCACCTTCGCAATCGGGATCTTCGCAATCTATCGCCCAATCACCATCGTTATCTACTCCATCGGAGCAGTCGATCTCCTTGCGCTCTCCCGAGTCGGTACATTCAAAACCACTTGGGTCTTGATAACCAGCACAGTCCTCTACATCTGCGCAGTCCGTGAGTCCGTCTTCGTCATCATCGATGTCGTTTCCGCATATCTCTTCCGGAACCTCACCATCCACATCTCCGTCGATGTCGCCATCGATGTCTCCATCAATGATATCCGCATCCGCAGGAGGCGTAAATCCGCTCGGGTCAAATACACATCCCGAGAAGATGAGTCCCAAGGCAAAAACGAGAAAAATCAGTAGCGTTTTCGAACATTTCTTTCTGGTTTCGTGTTTCATAATTCTTTCCTTTCTGTTGTGTGTTTTCTGTTGATAAACCATATCCATCTGTATAGTTACATACAAACAAACAAGGTTTATCAACAAGTATACGACACAACTACAAAGCGAGTTTTCAATGAGCAATGCTTTACTCCTTACGGTTCACAGCATATAAGTATATATTCATGACTGTAAGCATAAGCCTAAAGACAATGAACAACTGCTCCCCCGGAGCAAGCAAGGGGTTTATTCTACAACTCTTTGTTTGTTTTGTCAAGAGTTGAAAATATGCCTCTGTAAATATTAAACCCATTATCCACTAATACATTACTAGACAAATAAAATGAAATATTTTTGTATAAGAAAAAGGCCGACAGAATTGTCGGCCTTTTGAAAAGGTAGGAACCGCTCCCTCGAAAGGAAGCGGCCAATTAGTTGCGAACTAGTAGCAGCTAAAAGTCATTGGCTTGCAGGTAAAGGAAACCTGAGACTCTCTCCCTGAAGCACAGGGACTGGCAGCGCCAGTATTGCAGAGAGCTCCGGGATTTCCTGTTCCCAAAGCAAGCCAGGAGAGACAACGAGGATCGGTTTCGCACGCACCATCATAACAGTCGGCGTAACCATCACCATCATCATCCACTCCATTATTACAGACTTCATTGCCACCACCACAGATGGGCTTCTCAGCACACATGGGATCGGCACAATCCGTCAAACCATCGCCATCATCATCGATACCGTTAGTACAATCTGTCTCCTGTTTTACATAACCGAGACAAATGCACCCAGTACCGCATGAAACGGCTTGGCAATCGGGATCGGCGCAATCGATGAGGCCGTCTCCGTCATTATCTACTCCGTCGGAGCAGTTTTCGGAGCCGGAAATGCAGGCGGGGTCAAGATTGCAGTCTGGATCGGCGCAGTCTGTTAGGCCATCAAGATCATCGTCGATTCCATTTGTGCAGTTTTCAATGCCACCTGTACACAGGGGGCTCAACGCACAGTCAGGATCGGCGCAATCAATAAAGCCATCACCGTCATCATCGATTCCGTTTCCACAATCTTCCACTCCTCCAACGCATGAAGGATCAGCAGAACAATCGGCATCGCCGCAGTCCACCGATCCATCACAATCGTTGTCGAGTCCGTCGTTACAGATCTCCGGGGAGGGGAATATGGTTTGACTACATGAACCGGGGCCTGAACTACAATCATACGATCCTGTAGAACAGACACCCGGGAGCCCCGTATTACACGGAGCCCCCGGGTAAATTGTGGGTTCAGTAGGTTGACAATCGCACGCAGGGCGTGCGGGAGATACTGGATAGTCACAAATCACCCAGCCATCCGCATCTCCATCTAAGGGAGGCACACCCCCGGATCATCGGCGATACCATTGCAGTTCTCATCAATGAGATTACCGCAAATCTCCGCCGTAGGTCCGGTGTAGCCGATACAGGCACCCCATACTCCATTGGAGCAGGTAGTGGTACCGGCCTCACATGCCCCTTGATCGGTTCCGCACGGCATAGTATCACCATCCGTACACCCGCAGGCGTCGTCGATGATACCGTTGCAGTCGTTGTCCAACCCATCGCAAGCGGTGGGAGGACCGTCGGTCGAAGGACCGGTCTCCCCGACACAGAGCCCCCAAACACCGCCGGAGCAGGTTTGAGTTCCTTGGACACATTCACCTACGGACGAACCGCAGGGGCGGGTGCTGCCGTTGAGACACTGGCAGCCCTCATCGATCACGCCATTGCAGTCGTTGTCCACGCCATCGCACGCTTCCGCACTCGGGCCGACTTCTCCACTGCATGTTGCGCTCCAAACACCGGTACTTAGACATGTCTGAGTACCAAAGGAGCATTGACCGATTGAGCTACCGCATACCCGTGTTGAACCGGGAATACACTGGCAACCTTCATCAATTGCACCGTTGCAGTCATTATCCAACCCGTCACAAAGCTCAGGAGAAGGACCAACCGCCCCGTCACACAGAGAATCCCAGTAGGTCTCTCCGGTTACAGCATCGTACATGCAGGTTTGTGTTCCCTGGATGCATTGACCCACAGAACTTCCACATGTTTGCACCGCACCTTCAACACAAATGCAATTGAGACCATCATCGATGACCCCGTTGCAATCGTTATCCAGGCCGTCGCACACCTCCGAGGTGGGACCGACAATTCCGTTACAAACGGATCCCCAAATCCCATCGGCATTGCAGGTTTGCGTGCCCTGAGAACACTGTCCCACGTTGCTGCCACACACCCGGGACTCACCCGGAATGCACTGGCAGCCGATAGAATCATCAGCCAAGCCGTTGCAGTCGTTGTCCAGGCCGTCGCACACCTCCGAAGAGGGTCCGATCTCACCCACACAAACACCACTCCAGACAAAGCCTCCGACACCATCGGAAACGCAGTCTTGCACGCCCATTATACACTCCCCGACATTGCTGCCGCAGAGCTGGGAGTCTCCGGGCTGGCATTGGCAATTGATGCCCTCATCGATCAGACCGTTGCAGTCATTATCAAGACCGTCACAGATCTCGAGCGCTGCTCCAACCGACCCATTACAGGCACCCCAACCAAGGCCATCCGCGTTACAGGTCTGGATACCCTGCTGGCACTCACCGACGTTGGTACCGCACACCCGGGACTCGCCCGGAATGCACTGACAACCAATCGCATCGTCGGCTACGCCGTTGCAGTCATTATCCAAGCCGTCACACGTTTCCGCACTTGGGCCGACCTCTCCAGTACAGGCAGTGTCCCAAACCCCGGAGGGCAGGCACACCTGAATGCCTTGTTGGCACTCACCGGTAGCAACTCCGCAGACTCGCTCATCACCAGCATTGCACTGGCATGAGACACCATCGTCCACGGTGCCGTTACAGTCATTGTCCAATCCGTCGCAAAGCTCAGGAGAAGGACCAACTGCATCGACACATACGGGTTCCCAAACACCATCGGCGTTGCAGGTTTGTGTTCCGTAGGAACACTCCCCTACATTAGAACCGCATGTGCGTTGCTCGCCCGGAATGCACTGACAGCCTGCTCCATCATCAGGAACGCCATTGCAGTCGTCGTCCAATCCGTTACACGTTTCCGTGCTGGGACCGGTACCGCCGGTGCAGGCACCCCACTGAGTATCGCTACCCACAAGGACACAGGTTTGCGTGCCGGGCACACATTGACCGATCGCGCTGCCACAGAGACGAGTACTCCCCACCGTACACTGACAAGTGAGGCCGTCATCCACAGCACCGTTACAGTCGTTGTCTAGCCCATCGCACACCTCGGCCACCGGCCCGGTTTGACCCGAGCACGTTGCCGACCAATAGGTTTCCCCAGTTCCCGCATCGAACATGCAAGTCTGGGTACCCTGAGAACAAGTTCCGACATTGGAACCACACGGACGAACGGATCCCTCGTCACAAATACAATTGAGGCCATCGTCGATGACCCCATTGCAATCGTTATCGAGTCCGTCACATACCTCCGAAGAGGGTCCGGTGGCGCCGGTACAAACGTCCCATGTATGGTCGTTTAGGCAGGTCTGGCTGCCGGCCACGCACTGTCCTACGTTACTGCCGCAGTTTCGCACACTGCCGGGCTGGCAGTGGCAAACTATATTGTTATCGACCGCGCCGTCGCAGTCGTTATCCAGATTGTCGCACACTTCCGGAGACGGCCAAACCGCCCCGTTACACGGCCCCCATGTATGATCGGGCTGACAAAGCTGTTCTCCAGCTTCACAGACCCCCACATTGGAGCCACATGTGCGCGTGGATCCGGGTTCACAATGGCACAGAATGCCATCGTCCACGGACCCGTTACAGTCGTTGTCCAGACCGTCACAGACTTCGGCGGAAGGACCGGTAGCTCCAACACAATTGGAGTCCCAGATATAACCGCCTACGCCATCAGAGACGCAAGACTGGGTACCTTCGACGCACTCACCAATATTGCTGCCACAAGGACGTGTGTCCCCGGGATCACATTGGCAATTCACGCCATCATCGGCTACCCCGTTACAGTCGTTGTCGAGACCATCACAGACCTCGTCAACCGCCACGGTTTCACCCATGCAAGCACCCCAGACGCCGCCTGAACAGGTCTGAACACCGGGGATACACTCACCTACGGCAGTGCCGCAAACTCGAGTTGATCCATCGGTGCACTGACAACCAACCGCATCATCAACAAGACCGTTACAGTCGTTGTCGAGACCATCGCAGACTTCCGGAGATGGAAGAGTCTGATCCGTACAAACCCCCCAGATACCAGCGGCATCGCAGGTCTGTGTCCCGTAGGAACACTCGCCCACATTGCTACCACAAGGACGCACTGAATCAACCACGCATTGGCACCCGATACCATCATCAGGAGTACCATTGCAGTCATTGTCCAATCCGTCACAGATTTCCGGAGAAGGACCAACCTCATCGTTACACACAGAATCCCATATCCCCGAAGAGAGACAGGTCTGTGTTCCGTAAGAGCATTCTCCGATATTATTTCCGCAAGGACGAGACTCTCCGGGAATACACTGACACGCTATGGCGTCATCAGCAACCCCGTTACAGTCGTTATCGAGACCATCGCAGATTTCCGGAGAAGGACCCACAGATCCAACACAGTTGGAATCCCAAGTCCCATCTATCAAACAAGACTGAATCCCGGGAGAACACTGTCCAACAGTGCTGCCGCATACCCGAGTTGACCCCGGAGTACATTGGCAATTAATGCCATCATCGACAACACCATTGCAGTCATTGTCGAGCCCATCGCAAATTTCCGAAGAAGGCCCAACAGTTCCGACACAAGTTCCATCCCATACCCCGGAGGGCAGGCAGGTTTGAGTGCCCGGGCTGCATTGCCCTATGGAAGATCCGCAGACGCGGGTGCTGCCCGGTTGGCACTGACACCCGACACCGTCATCGACCACTCCATTACAGTCGTTGTCGAGGCCGTCACAGGTCTCGGGCTCGGGACCTACTGCTCCTTCGCAGTCAGCTCCCCAAATGGAGTTCCCATTCCCGTCATCCTGACAGGTTTGGGTACCCTGACTGCACTGCCCGACGTTCGAGCCACACAAGCGTGTAGACCCAATAACACAAGGGCAGTTCGGGCCGTTGTCGATAAGCCCGTCGCAGTCGTTGTCGAGGCCGTCACAGATTTCTGTCTCAGGTCCCACTGCTCCTTCGCAATCACTCCAGGTACCGTCGGTGCAGGTCTGCTGACCATACCGACAAATACCCAAGTTGCTCACTCCGCAGAGGCGGGTTGAGCCGGAGATGCATGATCCACAGTCGGCGGAGCAATTTTCTGCCGTTTCGCCGATACCGCAAACTCCATCTCCACATGTTCCACTACAGTCTTCAGGGCATGAGAGCTGGTTCTCACCAGACTCGCAGACCCCGTTGCCGCAGTCGGGTTCTAAGGCACAATCTGCGGGGCAAGAGTTGACGTCTTCTTCAAACTGACAGACGCCGTCTCCGCAGGTGTCGATGGTGCAGTCGGCGGGGCAAGACTCGTGGTCCTCACTCGCCTGACACACACCGTCGCCGCAGGTGGTGTTGTTGTTATTCCCGTTGTTGTTCGAACAACCGGGATCGTTGGGATTTAGACAAGTTTGGGTACTAGCCCCTCCCTTGTCGTTGTTACAG
Organism: Deltaproteobacteria bacterium; assembly: GCA_011390535.1. Classification (GTDB taxonomy): domain Bacteria; phylum Myxococcota_A; class Polyangia; order HGW-17; family SLPX01; genus SLPX01. The sequence goes on from JAABSF010000010.1 coordinate 7,056, forward strand.
GCGCCAACCAAAATGGCCAGCACCCCAATTACAAAAATTACGCGTCTCATAATGAGACTCCTTTCCGGCCTTGCTGGCCAATTTTTAGAGGTTGAACCCCAAGTTAATCATTACGAAGTGGTTCCAGACATTGCTTTTGTCCGGAGATCCACCCTCGGCGTTCGGATTTTGGACCTGCCGCATCATAGACACGGTCGTCCCCCACTGGATACCGAGCGACACAACCTCATGAGGCCAGAATTTGACCCCCAGATTGGCCGCCCACAGCGGATGATACGCCACACGGCCTTCCACCCCACGAATGAGATAGTCGGCGTTTTGCAGCGTAACCGCGTCGTCGTGAGTAAAAATACGCACTCCAAAGCCGGTCGAAGCCTCGGCGGCAAACCAACTCACCGGTCGCAGCCGAAACAGGAACATAGCCAGCGCGTCGAACTCGTGCGCCATCACATCCGAGTTCTGAGCCAAGCCAATGACTTCCTGCTCGTAGTAATGCCAGGACATGCGTCCGGACAGCCCAAGCTGAACCATCCCCTTGGAAGCGAACTTCCCGAGGATGGCGTTTACGCCCAGAGCCATTCCGTAACCTTCATGACCCGGTGACTCCAGAGAAATCATGGGAGAGAGCACCAGCTCCACATCCCTTTTACCTCCGTTGGCATGAGCCTTGTTGGCAGTATTTTTCGCTTCCGCGGCGTCACGCGTGGCTTTAGCAGACTCTGCTTTCGCCGTGTCAGCCTTTTTAAGTGCCTTATTGGCAAGGTGTGCCGCCGTGTCAGCATCGGCCACCACGTGAATCCGAATTTCCCAGGCTTTGGAGCCCGAATAAACCCGAATCACCTCGGTTTTCCCGATGTCTGACGAATTCGTGGTCCAGAAGTACACCCTATACCCCACCGACACGTTCGTCGAAAGGGAAAGGTCTTCTTTCTCCACTGTAAAGCGAACAGAAGTCTGCCCGCTCATCTTTACACGAGGCTTTCCGCACGGTGCGTTAAACCATATGGTCGCAGATGCTCGAAGAGGCATGATTACCTCTTTACGAACAGGCCAACCGGGAAATCTGGCTTCCCCTCCGCTGCCCTTGTAGAGCAGACAGGCGTTGTCGGTTTTAGCATAAGCGTTACCGCTCCATGCTGTTATTACTACCATGCTCACAATGAGCGTTACTAAACTGTACCATTTCATGGTGTCCTCCTTTGGCTTAAAAAAGCCGTTGTGTTTAAAAAAAACAGTGTGCAAAAACTTACCTCTCTACAAAGCGACTAAATTTCTTCTCCTTTCTTGCAAGCCTCTTTTATAGAGAGGGTGATTATTGATTAAAATTACTTTTACTTATTGTTCGCAACTAATTGTCAGAGATCGCAACTGTTCCGCTTATGATAGCCTATAACTAGCAGATAAAATCGCTAAGAAAACCTGGATTTCCAGACTTTCATTAGTCTCGATTTTTATCTTTTCAAAGCCATATTTTGCCAATCATAACAAAAACAATTGGAGTGAATCATAATAGATTCTAGCTATTTTGTCAAGCTTTAACCTCCTTATTAAAGAAGTGACTATGATTAAACAGCCACTATATAAAATCCATATAAAGCAATTGCATTACACTATTTGAAGACTTTTAACAATTGCTTTCGAGCACAAGCAACCGCTTTATACTTATAGTCGTCAACCGCACTATGAAAGATCTGTTTTTCACTCAACAACCTTTTTACTTTCTTTTGCAAGGCCCCTTGAGTATCAAACTCTTTTTTATGCAAACAATACCGGCTTATCTTTAAATCATGCATCATATTACTCACTTTTGGAGAATATGATATCCCGACACACGGCGTGTCGGTAATCACAGAAAACAAAAGTGAATGAAGACGAACACCAATAACAAATTCAGCCCCCTCAAAACATGCCAAAAGTGTATCAATTTCATCATGATATTGTTGAACAACATTTTTTTTCAAACCCGCCTTTTGTACTATTTTTTTATTCAAAACAGCTTGATCATTTTCTTTGTACAGCTGAAATGGAATAAATACAGGTTGCAACTTGTATTCCTTTATTATTCGACCTACCTCTTGTACTATTTTTTTATTCATTTTCCCTAGTTTTTTGTCCCACCCTCGAAAAGTGACGATAAAGTATTTTTTTTTCTTTTTTTGTACTATTTTTTTATTCAGTATATTATGCGGCATTATTTTTTTGTAATCAAGTGTCAATGCAAGGTCACACAGAACATATATTTTTTCTTGAACTCCACATTCTATTAACACTTTTTTTGAGGCATTGTCCCGTACTGCAATATATGATGCTTTATTAAAAATCTTTTTTACAATCCGGCGACTTATACCAAATCGGAGCGGTCCAACACTCTGCCCTACAATGTAAAGCGGTTTTTTATACCATAAAGCAAATAATGCCTGTAAACCCCACAGAAAAATTGCCGCAATTTTTTCATCGGTGAATAAGCCTCCTCCCCCTAAAACAAAGCGATCACAAGTTTTAATAGCCTGAAGTGTACTTTTAAGCTCATTTTGCACTATTCCTCTCCATAATGAACGAAACCCGGCCGGAACCAAATAAGCGGTTTTTATCTCCTTATCTTTGAAATATCGCTTATAAAAAGCCTTTGAGCGTTTTTTATCATAACTTAAAACGGTTATTTGATGATCCTTATTGACTTCCCTGAGGGTTTGAATCAAGGCCAATCCTATCGATTCATCTCCAATATTAGTCGCGCCATAATGCCCGCAAATAACATATTTTTTCGGTTTTTCATCCATTCAAAAGCATATTAACAGGCTTGAAACTGTGCCTATGAATGGCACAACAACCGTATTTTAACAAATTTTGCCTATGTTGTCGTGTTCCATACCCCTTATGCTGTGCAAAACCATACTCCGGGTAAATTCTGCCATAACAGTCCATAAGAGCGTCTCTTGTAACTTTAGCAACAACTGATGCGGCAGCAATAGAACGAACCTTTCTATCCCCCTTTTTAATCGTTCTATACCTGCATGGCAACGAATAACTCCCTATACCATCAAGTAAAATAAAATCCGGCTGTCTAGACAACCCCTCTACCGCTTTTATGTAAGACATGTTTAGGGCTTTTGTCAATCCAGCCTTGTCTACTATTGTTGATGGAATTACTCCAACCCCAACAATGGCTTTTTTTAAAATAACACCAAATAGTTTCTCTCGTTGTTGCAATGATAACAATTTTGAATCGTTAAGCCCGGGAAGCCGTGTATAAGCGGGCAATATAACCGCAGCGGAAACAAGCGGGCCGGCCCATGGCCCTCTCCCCGCTTCATCGATTCCCGCAATATTAGAAAAACCATCCTTTCGCAGTTCTACCTCAAAAGGAGTGTTTTTCATACAGGCATATATTAATCTTTTTTCTCCTCTTTGTTTTCCTCAGGCTTTTCTTCAGCCGGTTTTTCTTCAGAATCTTTTGCGGTTTTGGTGTCACTACTCGTCTCTTCGGCCTTTGTCTCTTCGGCCTTTGCAGGTTTTTCTTCAACCTTCTCTTCAACTTCTTGTTCTTCTTGCCCAATTCCTTCAATTTCTTCCATTTTCACTTCGCTTTCAGTCAAATGTTTTTCTTTTAAACGAGCTGACTTACCTGATCTTTTTCTCATATAGTAAAGCTTTGAACGTCTAATATCAGATGATTTGGTAACCTTGATTTTTGTAATATTTGTTGAATATAAAGGAAATATCTTTTCAACACCAACGCCATCTACTATTTTACGAACCGTAAAAGTTTTATCCGGTCCTGAACCTGAATTGATAGCTATAACAAGACCTTCAAAGATCTGTATGCGTTCTTTATTCCCTTCTTTTATTCGTTGATGAACTTTAACCGTACTGCCCGGTTTAATCACCGGTACTTTTTTCATAAATTTTTTCCCAACGTTTTTTACTAGTTGCATATTCATAATCAATTGTTTTTAAACAAGGTATAATCTATTTAAACAGCGTTCGGATTATACAAATCTGTCGCATAGAAATCAAGCTCTTTTTCAGGCCTTTTAAGCCGGTATAAACTTCTCAAGCTTGTTCACAGCAATAATGTTATCCGAATCCGTCAAAATTGAATGAATAAACTGATCTTTACATTTTATTCTATAAAGAAAGTCGTCTTTTGTCAGAATACTGAAGCGAATAGGTTTCTCGGTCTCTATTTCGGCATTAAGAAATTCTTGTAATTTCTGTTTATCAACAGTTCCCACCAGCAAAAGATCAACCGGAGATGGTTTGTCTACAAACACTCCCAGCAAAGCCAAAAAATCCACATCACCGAACTTTGTTATTTTCTTCACAAGATCATCTTTGCCGCTCATAGCCTTAACAATAATATTTTTCAGATCTTGAAAAGCAACGAACTGCTTATTTATAAAGTAGTACTTTTTCCTACTTTTGGTTTTCGTTTTCAGTAACCCTAATTTTCTCAAATTAGTGAGCTCGCGTCTAATAGAATTAATTTGTTCATCGAGCTTACGAGTCAACTCTCGAATATAGTATTCCTCCTCGGGATTGAGCAAGAACAGCGTCAACAATTTTATTCGAGTGTTCGAAGTAAACAATCGTTTAAGCATTTTTTCCGAATTTTAGAAAAGCCTTGAATTTGTACACAATATTTATACAGCATGAGATTAAATGTACAAGTTTTTTTAACAAAATAAACTAGTCATATTTTTAATTTATTTTATAATATCAAAACTAATTTGTGCGACCATTTGTAATGCAGCTTAACGGTTTCAACAAAAGGCTTTAACGAATTGCTGCGCAATTTTTTTATTCATTTATTTATACAACATCTCACGCCTCTGTAAATGCCTAGCCGCCAATTAACGCTGAATAATTTTTTTGTTCAGATGACTATTAATCTATCAATTTTGTACAAAAAAATATTCTAGACTTTACTTTGTACAGGTAGGTGAATGTATCTTATATGGGTAGACGTTTTTTCCCTATTTTAAATTACCACCAATAACCTTTTTATTTTTATAAAAAAAGAGTGAGCGTTTGCTCACCCTTGATTGTATGTTTTTACTTCCGTATTTAGAACTCTTCGTCATCTTCTTCGTTCGATATAAAACTCATAATTAATCCCATATACAACATACCTGTTATAATTCCAACCAATGAAACCGCAAAAACCAAAAAAGTTGGTGAAGTTGCAGAATCCGCTTCGTAGAAGAAAAAAGTAACAAAATTACACTGAGCTTGAATATTCTGAAACGCAATAACCAGAATTATAATTGTAAGAACAATTGATCCGGAAAGAAAAAATGTTCGTAAATTTCGCATATTTGTGTTGATTAAGCTTTAACCTACAATTAATTATATCATTTTTGTATAAATCTATCAAATAGCTGCTCCAAGCGCATCGAGTTAACTACCCTACCTCTTGCTTCATGTTCTTGTTCAGGCTTAAGGTCGGGTATTTGCTTAATTTTCTTATCAACTTCTTTATCCGAAATTTCAATCTTTTCTTTTTCCATTATTTCGTTCAACCCAAACCTTAATGTTAACCGTTTAATTGCTTCTTTTTTCATTTCTTCTCGAATCTCTTCTTCGGTTTTCTTTGTATATTGCAGGTATTGATCGAATGAAAGCCCTTTAGCTTGCATATCTTGCTTCATTTGTTGAATCATGTATTCCACTTCTTCATTAATCAACAAGTCTGAAAAATCTGTCTTTGTTACTTTGAGAAATTTTTCAAGCAACTGCTGCTCCGCATTCTTTTTTTCTTCGGACTGCTTATATTCCTTTAAATCAGCCTTAACGTTTTTTCTGAATTCATCGATTGGCGTCTTTTTGCCGCTGATCTTTTCAATAAACGCTTCATCTATTTCAGGAAGTTCCGGTTCTTCAACTTTATTGATTTTAACATGAAAATGTACCTTTTTATTCTGAAAACTCTTTTTATGATAATCTTTGGGAAATGTTAGCGGAAAGTCTTTTTCCTCACCTGTTTTCATACCGATAAGCGCATCTTCAAAGCCGGGAACCATCATTTTCTCTCCGATAATCAACGGGTGATTCTTACTCTGCGTCCCTTCAAGCGGCGCTCCCCCTTCATCTTTACCTTCAAAATCTATCTCAACCTTATCCCCTTCCTTTACTCCTCGCAGTACTTGTTTCCATTTAATAAACTGTTTTTGAACATTTTTAAGTGCTTCATCAACATCCTTTTCCTTCACTTCAACCTCTTTGGGCTTTACTTTGACTTTTTCATATCCATCCACTTTGATTTCAGGATAAACCGGTGCAACAACTTTTAAGTTAACGGGATCTTTTGAAAGGATATCAACACGTGGTCTTGAAATAACCTGTAATTTTTCCTTTTTAATAATATCGGTCAAAATACGCGGAATTGCAGTATCAAGCGCATGATTTAATACCATATCTTTTCCTACATGTTCAACAAGAACATCATATGGTATTTTTCCGGACCTAAAACCGTCGATTTTTACTTCTTTTGAAAGCACTTTGGCAGCTTCCTCCATATCACGTTTAAACTCATCCTCGGAAAAGGTAACCGTGATTTCGACTTCCGCTTTTGGGAGTTTTTTGACATTGGTTTCCATATATACGTGTTAATTCTAGTGCTACGCGCGCTATGCTACCCGAAAAGCGCCAAGTTATCAATGATTATTGCAAAAAGTCGCTCATTTTGGTAAAATAAAAGGAATTATTTATGAATAATATGAAAAAAATAAAAACAAATATACTTTTCGAAAACAGATTTCTTTTTTACAAACGAAAAGAAGAAAGCACCTGGGAAGAAGAAAAACGAGATGAACGTGGCATGGGAATGGCCGAAAGTGTTATTTCCGAATTTGAACAATACTACAGACCGAATAACCTTGAGGTAGAAGGAGATCATCCGGATGAAATTATTCACGGTGTGCGCGACCGCATGATGCAGGGACCGCTTGGAGCAACGAATATTTTGAGCGGAGGAAGTATTCTGGAAAGACGTGTTTATGAAGAACTTCAAAGAAAAGCCCAAAACGCACCACGGCTTTATAGACAGATGTTAAACGAAGAAATTCGCAACGGCGCCAATCCTCTTGAAGTTTCTCGAGAACTGTTTACGTACGATATTGAAAATGGAGGATCATATAATGACCTGCTTACCACACTGCAAGCTGACATCATGGGGCTTGGGTATATAGGTCCACAAACGTTTGTAGACAGTCAGAACCCACCTCGGCGAATAAATCTTGCTAATCCCAATCAGGTTAATGTTTTTGATAGAGCTACCGGTGCCCCCGGTGCTTCAGGAAATCTATCAGTAACTATCAGATGGCATCAGGAAGATCTTACTTCAATTAGAAGCAAACTGGAACAAGCCGGGATGTGGAACGACTTTTCGAGACAGGAAAATGCTCGTGAATTCATACATTTAAAATTCAGGCAGACTCTTATTGAACGTACTCTCTGGAAAGAAAAAACAAAACTTAGTAAAAATAAATTTGATCCGCAAAGACTAAAATATTGGCTTGAAGATGACCTTCATCAAAGAGCGTTAGAAGATAACCAATATCGAACCTGGTATAACCAATGGTGCGAAGAAAGAGCCGCAGCAAGAAATGGATATACTTTAGTAAATTTTAGAGCTGAACCACAAGCTACAATAAATACATTAATGGATCAATTCAAAAATTTATCCCCTGCAGATTTAACAAATGAAGAAAGAAACGAACTCACAAGAGCCCAGCGAGAAGCCCGCGAAAGAGTTCAAGAACAATCACTTGAAGCAAAACTTAAAAAAATACTTACACCGGGGCAATTAGAAAATATGTCCGAGTCGCTGGAAACACGCACCATGCTCGCCTATCTTTTTTACAAAATGAATAATGAAGAAGATCGCGAGAATGTTGAAAACTTAATAGATGAAATGGCAGGCGTTGATTACGACGGAAATATAAACACACTTGATTCGGTTTCGGAAAGAATAGACCAATTCATAAAGGATATGGAACCGAAAATGGAGGCGAGAAAGACAAAGTCTGATGAAAGTAAAGATTTACAAACGGAAATTACAAGTTTAACAAGTAAGGAAGCAAAAATTGCCAGAAGTATAGCGGCCGACAAAGGAAATCTGACCAAAATAAGAAAAAACATGATGGCTCCAACTCTTAATCAAAGACAAATTCCGGCAATTAAAGCTCAAGCGGAAATCCTGGTTAAACAAATAGATTTAAAGGAAAAACGAAAGACCGGAATAGAAGAAAAAATTGCGACTCTAAAAAAGAAAAAGACGACAATAGACGCAGAGCTTGCAAAAATGGAAACTGAATTAATGAGAGAGTTGGGAGTCTTTGGAAAGTTTATTAAGGAAAATGCCGCAAATACCAATCTCTGGGGTGAGTTAAATAAAAATATAACTGCCTTGAAGACAAGCATAGGAAGTATTAAAGATTGTAACGATCTAGAGAACTTTATAACCGATGCTACCAAAATCAAAGAAGTCGAAGATGTTATTGAAGAAACTAAAAAACGAAAAACTTACTTCGAAAACCTTCAAAAAAACCGCCCGGGGGCGGCCGGCAAAATGGATTCGCGTGGGCTTTTATACAAGCTTGTTAAACGAGATATTGAGCTCAAAGGGGCAACTGCAGATCCGCTTGTTGAAAAGGAATCTCTTATTACGACCAATATTTTAATTGCACAGGCACGAAATCAGGAAATATTCGGGAATGTTAATCAAAGTATTGCCCGAAGAATTGAACAGGGAGACTGGGTAAATGCAGATGAATGGATTGCTTCTCATCTTTTCTTCTCCCCTATTATGACGGCTTCGGAAGCTATTGAACATGTATGTGATACCGATAGCGATCTGAACAAGCTAGACAGGCTGAATATTAATTCTACTCCTGCCGATATGATCCGTATTATGCAGGAAAACAGAATGGTATCGGCGGTGAAGCTTCGTGATTTACAAAAGAAATTGAGTGAGCTTCTCAGAGGAGTTGAAGTCAACGGGAAACGAGTCAGGATTCGTGACGATGAAGCCTATTTAATTGAAAAATTTATTAATAATTTAGTTATTGTTGAATCCAGATTGAATGCCGAAGAGCGTATGCAAGACATTGCGGAAGGATTTTATGATACTTCAAAAAACCGGGAACAACAGGTGTTACAAATGCTTCAACAACAAACTGCAGACAGCGTTGATGCCGATGAAAGAATAGCTGAAAATCTGGAAAGTCACGACACTACATTTAAACGTTTCTTCCTTAAATCAGAGCTCAAAAGAGAGTATCAAGACGTAATGGAACAATACGAAGGCTTGCCGAATGAAGAGGTTGAAGAAGAGCTGCGAAGACGAGGCTTGACAGCTCGCGTGCGCTCACGAGGAATATTCTCATTACGAGCAGCGAGATTCTGGAAGAAAGCCGGAACAGGATTCCTAAAATACAACCCCCTGTCATTAGTCGGATATGGACTTTACAGAGGAACTAAATGGTTTGGCGGATATGCTAAAAGTATTTTATGGACAGATATAGCAAAAGAAAGGGCTAAGAAAGTACGTGAGCGTTATAAAGGCTCAATTATTGAACCGGTTACAACCGGACTTATAGCCTGGCCATTAGCACTTGGTTCTTACGTTATAAGCAGACCTAAAACCTGGATGAGAAAAATCTCTGATTGGGCATCTAGAAAAACAAAATAGCAATCTTAACAACTATACCAATGTTTACTTTCGAAAATTACAGTCCCAAAGCGTTTATTGATTACGTTATGGAAAAAATGGATCTCAATGATGCAAAACCTGAGGTTAAGAAGAAAATTGAAAAAGAGATCGTTAAAACGCTCGGGCAACGCATCATTACTTCTGTTATCAACTCGATGTCAGAGGAAGATATGATGAAATACGAAATTCTTCGTGATGCAAATCCAAACTGGAGCAAATATGAAGTACTTTTTGGGCTTATTGATGAAATGCCAACCCTTCACGAAGTACTGATGAAAGGTGTGAATGATCTTGCACAAGAGCTTGTTTACGACACGGACCGGCTTGATGAAGCCCTTGCAAAATCAAAAAATAAAACAAAAAAACAACAATAAACAAATGGGACAAGCAGAAAACAAAAAAACAGAATGGGAAGAAGCTGTAGATAAAGGAGCCTCACTAAACAGGTGGGATGCGGAGCTCCTTGGTCCTGCAATGGAAAATTATCGAGACTATCTCGGTGCAGAAGAACAAAAAAAATTTATTACCGGACTTCCTAATCTTTTTAAAAAAGGGAAACGACTTTCTAACTATCGAGCAGCTGT
>JAABSF010000108.1 GCA_011390535.1 Deltaproteobacteria bacterium
GTCTTTCCGATTGCAGTGATTTCGACACTACGGGCTGCTTTACAGGAGAATGCGGCGACGGCACTGTGGATTCAGAGGCCGGTGAGGAGTGCGACGACGGAAACACGATCGATGGAGACGGCTGTTCCTCTACTTGCAAGATCGAGGCTCCTCTCATCGGGCCACGACCTGTCGATCCGACCCCGGAAGGCGAGGCCACCCTCATCGCCTCGCCCGAAGGAACTGGAACCGCATGTACCTTGAGCGAGCCCTGCGATTTGTGGGAAGTGGTCGACCAGGCTGCGGCCGGCGATGTCGTTTTTTTGCGCGGCGGCACATACGACATAGATGAGAATGTTCGTTTTTACAATTCCGGCTTTTCCGACTCTCCCATCGTTTTTGAATCCTATCCAGGGGAACATGCGATTTTGGATGGAAGCAGTGTAAATGTGGGCGAAAGCATTACAATTCAGATCGTGGGCGACTTTAACTGGATTAGGTTGATCGAGATCGCAAACATGCCTCGCCAAGGCATCGTCATCAGAGGCAACAATAACCTGTTAGAAGGCGTACACGTCCATCACGCTCATCTCTCGGGCATCCATATCCACTACTCATACGATCTTCCATACGGCGAAGGCGGCTCGTACAATGTTCTGCGGGACAGCGTTTCCAATGACAATTTCGACGAAGGCACCTCACACCCGGGATTTGCCAACGGCGGCAACGCAGATGGCATTTCCATTTCGAGCGGCATCGAAAACAGTGTAGAGCACTGCTTGGTATATCAAAACTCCGATGACGGGATAGATACGTGGCGCTCCACAGATACCTATATCGGTTATTCTATTGCCCATACTCAAGGACTGGCCGACGGCAATGCCAACGGCATCAAGGCCGGGGGCCAGCCCCCGGCTGCCCGTACTCTCGTAGAGCACTGCATCGCATATTCCAACCTATCAAACGGTATCGATTACAACAGCGGCGAGTCCGTGACGTTTTTGTTCAACACTACCTTCCAAAACAGCGGCTATGGCTTTGTCCTTGGATCCGATACGAGCGCAGAATATAATATCGCCTCTGCGGACGGTGGAGGCAACGTGAACTCGGGGGGTATCCAGGAAGATAATTCGTGGCAGCGTGAGGGCACAGTGGAGTTCTTGAGTGAGGATCCGGCATCACCGGATTTTCTAAAACCCACCTCCGGTGGAGGTTTCGAAGACATCGGGGCTTATGGAGGTCTTTAACATATATTTCAAAAAAGGGTTGAAAAGCGGCTCCAAGAAACCGCTGTACTACAGTTAAAAAAGCATATTCTTTTCCTTCGGATCATGGTGCCGTCTTTAGGGTGTCCGCGTTTTCGTGTTTCGGTTTTTTGCTGTATCTTTAAAATGCTATCTTCTTTTGACTTTAACATTAAAGATTGCTTTTATTCACTTTGACCGAGGACAGAGGCTCCAGCCGGTCCGGACGTTCGAAACGAAGCTGCAAAACAAGACTGCGAGTTGAGACCGCGAGTTGGACTGCACGGGTAGCACCACAAATAAGGGAGCATATATGGCACGCATTTTAGCTGTTGACGACCAAAAAGAAATCCGTGAATCAATTAAGATCTCTCTGAAGCCTGACCATAAAGTCACGACTGTTGAGTCAGGAGAGAAATGCCTTGATTCGCTGTCTCGCGATGAGTTCGATTGCGTCCTCTTGGACCTCATGATGCCGGGCCGCGGAGGCATTGAGACCCTTCGGGATATCGCAGCTCAATATCCGGCCACCCCTGTGGTGATGTTAACGGCCACCAAAGATGTCCGTCTCGTCGTAGAAGCCATGAAGATTGGTGCATTCGATTATCTGACCAAACCAGCCGATCTGGAAGAGCTCCGCATGGCGGTTAAAAGAGCCATAGAAAAGGGTGCCCTGGAACGTGAGTTGAACCGGCTGAGAGCAGAGATAGGAAAGATTTACGGGCTCCCAAACGTTGTAGGCAAACACCCGGCGATGCAAGAAGTCTACGAACGGGTGGAGATGGTGGCTCCCAGGAAATCGAATGTGCTGATAATCGGTGAGAGCGGTACCGGTAAAGAACTAGTAGCTCGTGCCATACAGCAACAGGGTCCCTTAAAAGACAAACCCTTTGTGCCGGTAAACTGCGCGGCCATACCTCTAAACCTGGTAGAGGACGAATTATTCGGTCACGAGAGAGGCGCTTTCACAGACGCCCGGACGAGTCGTGAAGGCTGTTTTGAACAAGCCAACGGTGGCACACTTTTTCTGGATGAAATCAGTGAGCTTGACACCGGCAGTCAAGCAAAGCTCTTGCGTGTGCTCCAAGAGAGAGAGTTTAAGAGGGTGGGAGGCTCTGAGACCATTAACGTGGAAGTCAGATTAATAGCCGCTACAAACAAAGATCTGTCCAAATTGGTGGAAGAAGGAGCTTTCAGGCGAGATCTATTCTATCGGGTCCATGTTGTCCCACTCAGGATCCCTCCACTTCGGGAGCGAAAAACGGATATTCCACTTCTTTTAGGGCACTTCCTGAGAAAGATATCAAAGAGAGAGGGTATTGAACCCAAAGAGATCTCGCCGGATGCCATGGAGCATCTCATGAACCATAAATGGCCCGGTAATGTCAGGGAGTTAGAGAACATGGCCGAGCAGCTTATGGCTCTGGTGCGAGGGAATCGCGTCGAAATAGAACATCTCCCGGGTGGTGTCGTAGAACAAGACAGAAGCTCCATGCCTCTGCAAGAAATGGTGCTGAACGGGCAAATGTCCCTCCCTGACGCTGTTGAAGAATTTGAAATCGAGACGATAAAAAGAGCGCTGATCTTGCACGAAGGAAACAAAACCCACGCAGCAAAAGCATTGGGACTCACCAGAAGAGTTCTTGGTTACAAGATGAAGAGCATCGATGAGATAGGATAGGGAGCATGGTGGGCATGGTGAGCATGAGAGACGCCGGCACAATTATACGGCATAATTATTCGGCAGTTGTTGTTGATCCTCTGGGGTACTCTCCGAGTCATTTAAAACCGGTAGTCTTATCAAGAAACGAGCCCCTTGACCAGGCGGGGAGAAGAGCCGTATTTGACCTCCATGCCGTTCCACGATCCTTTTCACCAAATAGAGGCCCAGACCGGTGCCGCCTTCTCTGCCGGTGACAAAGGGATCAAAGAGTGTTTCCACCAACTCTTCCGGCACCCCGGGCCCGGTGTCTTCTACCAGTAGTAAGATCTCAGACTCATCTTTGCCGTGTCCAACCTTCCTCGAATCAGCCACTATGCGCACGCTGCCCCCCGGCTCAAGGATCTCTATGGCATTGCCCACCAGGTTGATTACGACCTCTTCCAGGCCTGCCGGATCTCCTACGAGGGTCGGCAGATCAGGCTTAACCTCGATTATCAACCTTATTTCATTCTTGTCTAATTGTCGTTTCATAAGAGTTTTGGCTTCTTTTAAAACATCTATCAGATCAACATCCACTCCTTGTTCGAAACCCGGACGGGCCATGAACTGAAACTTGTGTATTAGAGACCCTGCGCGCCCGGCGCTCATGGTTATGGCCTCCAGATCCTCTCTTGAAGTTTGGGAAACGTTCGTCAACTCGCTCTCCAACAGCTCGGCAGCAGAACGAATCACAGCCAGATAATGATTCACATCATGAAACACTCCGCTTGAAAGCAACCCTGCGGCCGCGGCTTTTTCCGTCACCTGGAGATTCTTCTCCATGTCGTTGATCTGCGCGTTTAAAAAGCGCTGAGCGCGATACAATCTGGCAACGTCTTTTGCGTACATCAGCAGCTGAGAGCCGCTAACTCCGTTGCACATGTTGCTTTTGTTTAGAAGAGTTTTTGCAGAGACCCGGTCTTTAGATTCACGCCAAGTGCTCATACCTTTTCTTCTCATCTTTAGAGAGGTGTTCGCAGTACTCTGTTGCCTTCGTCTATTGTTCTCCCAGAACACTGCGGCCCATTTCGCCGATGTCTGCTTCCTTTGGTTCTGAGAAGGCTCGCTATAAACCCTACCTCTATCTTCCCCGCTTGCTTGCTGGATATCCGGACTATCTATAAACTCTTTCAGTTTAGGCACTGAAGCGCAGTCACCACTTTCGAGCATTCTCGACAAGCCTGAGAATACACCTACAATAGTTGACAAATAGTGACGATCCCAAGCTCCAAGTGAAGAACTCAGCCTTGCCTCTAAGCTTAAAGCTGCATTTGATAGCATTTCAGCTGCAGCTCTGGCTTCTATTCTGGAACGTTCTCCTGGTTTATCCTTCACTCCTTCTGTGGAATCGGCGTTCTCTCTTTCGAAAAGATAACTCAAAAGCCGATTGCCTGCCCATTGGGGCCGCGCAGCTCCATGCCATGTTCTACCAGCAGCGCCTCTATTTGAATTTTTATTTCCCATTACAAACCTCTCTAGTTCCGGCACGATTGCCTTTTCCAGAAGCATTTCTCATGAGCTTCCATGTGAAAACTGATGAAAGCCTACGAGATGAAACCTCTCTGAGTCAGTGTTTCTGCACTATTCATGCCAGAGAACTCTAAGCGCAAGCCCCCAAAGAAAACCCGAGTGTGGAAATAGATGATCAGCACGTCAAAAGGTGTTTGTAGAGTAGTTGTCCTGCCTTCCAAAAAGAAAAAAGCCCCGACCTTCGAAGTGGTAGAAAACGGAACACATCTGAACATATCTGTCCGCTATTACCCTTCATTCGTTCGTAATCGAACGGTTCGCCTATTTGACATCTCTTAAACCCCTTGAAAACTACCTTTTTTTGTTTGGCCTCCTAATTGCATCTCTTTTAAGCAAGCGCACATTCCACGATGAAAAAAACTCTTTCTTTCATTTTGAGTAGAATGGGCCGAAAGAAAAAGGAGCAGATCATGTCTGAATATACGATTCTTGTGGTTGATGATGAGAGATGGATTCGCATGAACCTAAAACGAATACTCGACACCGAAGGTTACTCGGTGCAACTGGCCGATTGCGGACAGGCGGCCCTCGCTATATTAGGGGAACGAAAAATCGACCTGATCCTTTCTGATCAACGAATGCCCAGAATGTCGGGGCTGGATCTGCTGGAAAAGGCACGAGACGATTACCCGGATACGCTCAGAGTGATGCTCACTGGTTTCGCAGATCTGCAGCTTGCTCTTGACGCTATTAACAGAGTGGAGATTCACCGGCTGTTATTGAAGCCCTACTCTAAACAACAGATTTTGAGCACAGTGAAAGATCTACTGGAACTTCGTTCCACAGGAGCCGACATCCCCTTCGTGGATCTGAATAAGTCCAGAATAAAAAAACAAGCCCTCGATGACCTGCAAAAAGACCACCCGGGAATAGATCATGTTCAAAGAGATCGAGTGGGACGGATTGTAATATCAGATGAAGATTTCGATGATCTAAAAAACCCCTTCAGCGAATTAACCGATCTTAAAGACCTCTTGGAAAGCTCTGAAAGAAAAAGCGAAGAGGGCACTCATGCATCGGCGCCGGAAAAAAAATCAGCGAAAAACTTTTTCTGATTTTGCCCTGGACTGTATCAAAGCCGTTCGCAAATACCCATGTGCCCCATTGAGGGTATAAACCTAAACAAATCTTCAATCTCTATAATCCCTCTCATTGATTCCACCAGCGCGCTCTTCCGGACGGAAACATCCACACTCCCCTTCGCCTTCCTGAGAACCGATAGGGCGGCCTCAACTGAACCACAACACAACATCCCCGCTCTATCGGCAGCCTGACGGACAAGCAAGCCGGTTTTTGTGAAATCCAGAGTCTCGTTGGAGCACTCGTAGGCGTAAGGCATCAGCTCATCACGGATACGCCGCGTGACCATCTTGTTAACCCTCCCGGTAGCTTCCGAGAGCAACTTCGGATCCAGATCCAGCACTTCATGATCCGGAATATACTGCCTTACAACCGCAGCCACCAAGACAGCCAACTCTTCACCTTTTAATAAGGCCGGAATCACCATCCGTGTCTGTATAAGCTTCACAGCCCTAGTCAGAATGAACTCCAATTCGAGACGGTCCGCGCCGTCAAGCAGAGAGTCGCCGACAATGATAATAGGTGGATCACCCGGCTCAACAACCAGGCAATGAGGATCTTTCTCACACCGATAAAGCTCATAACCGTTTATTCCAAACCCCTTTGCCAAATCATCTGCAATATGACGCGCTTCATGTGATGTGTTGTGAAGCCGATGGGATCTACTCAAATCATATTTCTTTATATCTCCCTTATAGTACTTCCAAAGTGAATCGCCCAAGAGACGAAAAACCTGGCGTAATCCGCTGGGCACATCAACGGGAAACAACCTGTCGTCAATCTCAGGTTCCACCAAGCGCTGTGGCGGAACTCTCCCATCTATATTACCTTCCAACATGGAGTTGAGCTGATCAGCAGAAGCTCCAAGGGCCTGTAACGCCTTCATGCACCACCACGCCATCACATTGTGGCTACGCAGAACAAATATCCTCCCCAAGCCTCTCATGGCATCGACATCAAAGGCGTTTTCATCCAACTTCGTTCTCATGACCGCGGCGGATTGATCCAAATGCACCATCATACTGCTCCGATCGTCGCGACGGGCATGAAATTGGGCCATCTCCTCTATCGCATTCAGAGCTGCAGGATTCACCTCCAACGCTCTCCGGAGCGCTTCCCTAGCTCTGCGGACATCTTTGTAACCATCCTCGAGTATCCTCGAAAGCTTTATGTAATGCCTGATTTTTTGAGCAGGATCCGATTCAATCTGGACTATTCTGCCCATCACCGCCAAGGCCGCCTTCCACTCTTCCAGCCGCTCATGAATGTCGGCGAGCCGATTCAGAGCGGGCAGATTCGATTTATCAAGAGCTATTACCCGCGAAAAGGCCGCCACCGCCTTTTTATTGTCTTTCAAGGCGTCATCAAAAATCACGCCCAACCGCCAAAATATTTGAATCAGCTTTTCCCTCGTTCGCTCCAACCTGCCCCACCGCAATAAAATCTCAGCGGCATTTTCCCACTCTTCCTCTTTTTCGTATAGCCCCGCTATAAGCTCCAGCGCAGAGGAATGATCAGGCTTGAGCCTCAACAAGGCTTTCAAAGTCTCTTTTGCTCTGTCAAACTCCTTCAGCTCAGAGAAGAGTATCTCCGACAACTCCCAAAGATAACGAACTCTCGATGAGGCAGAGCCCTCTACGAACAGACGACTTTGCAAAACATCTGCTAACGCTTCAATAGATCGGCTCTCTCTATAAATGTCGGCGAGCCATAGGAATGCGTTTTTATTCTTCGGATCCCTGTCCAATGCTCTCTTAAACAACTCTATCGCTTTTCCCGTATCCTCCAGTTTGTGGTGCGCCATGATCCCCGCCAACACCAGATCAGCAGCTTGCCTTTCAGGAATCACCGAAGCTCTGTCACCCTGCTCCAAGGCCTCCACCGCTCCCACCCAGTCTTCGGTATCAAAGGCCAGAAACCTCCAATATAAAGAGGCACAAAGGTTCCGTTCATAGAGGGTAATGGCGCTACGATATCTATCAAACGATTTGCTCTTATATTCTTCGAGCCGATCCAATAACTCTGACTCCTCTTCAGCGCTGCTACCGGAGTGTTCCCCAGCAACCTCTACGGATTCTCCCGCCTCGGTTTCTCCGGCTTCGGATTCTTCCGGTTTAGATTCTCCCGCCTCGGTTTCTCCTGCTTCGGATTCTCCGACTTCAGATTCTCCCGACTTGGATTCTTCCGGTTTAGATTCTCCCGCCTTGGATTCTTCCGGTTTAGATTCTCCCGACTCGGTTTCTCCGGCTTCGGATTCTCCGACTTCAGATTCTCCCGAC
>JAABSF010000109.1 GCA_011390535.1 Deltaproteobacteria bacterium
TAGTAAAAAAACTGGATGGAGTGAAGGCGATAAGCGCAGGAGGTGCTCATACGTGTGTTGTGCTGAAAGAAGGCCATGCTTCATGTTGGGGAAGAAACGCTTCAGGGCAAGTGGGTTCGGGCGACAAAGAGAACATTCATGCCGCACCGAAGCGTGTGCTGAAAGTCAAAAACTTTGAGTCAATAGCAGCAGGGGGCGATTATCTCGGAGGCTTTACCTGCGCTGTGGACAAGGACAAGCGTTTGTGGTGTTGGGGAAACAATCTTTATGGCCAGGTCGGCGGTGATGCCGAGAGAAATTACAGAAAGCCCGTTAGAGTGAGTGGCGTGAATAAGGTGATCCAGGTAGAAGCGGGGGGTATGCACACATGTGCCTTGTCGGTCGATGGCGTTGCCAGGTGCTGGGGGAGAAACAACGATGGACAGCTCGGTGTGGGTAACACTGAAGATAAAGTGAAACCGACCATTGTCATTAAATAAAGGACCGGGGAGCCGGGAGGAACTTTGCAACAGGCTCTAAATAGAATTATTCTTTCAATAGCGAATATATGTGTACGGCGATGAGCGGGCTGGTAGGAAAAAATATTGATGTCTACGAGATAACCCGTCTTTTGGGCAAGGGTGGTATGGGGGAGGTTTATGAAGCCCGGCATTCCATAATCGGAAGAACTTGCGCCATTAAAGTTCTACCTGTTGATGAGAAGATAAACAAAGAGCTTGTTGGCCGAATGATTCGCGAGGCTCAGGCCGCTTCTATGTTGGGGCATCCCAATATCGTCCAAATCTTTGACTTCAGGATGGATTCATCAGGGCGGTTTTTCATGGTGATGGAGTTGCTTCAGGGGAAGTCTCTGGCGGAATTGTTGGCTGAGCACGGAGCGTTGAGTATAGAGGTGGCGTCAACGATCGCCATGCAGGTGCTGTCGGCGCTGGCCGGCGCTCACGCGAAAGGAGTGGTCCATCGGGATTTGAAGCCGGATAATATCTTTCTAGCCCTCGATCCCACAGGTAACTACAAGGTCAAGCTCTTGGATTTCGGAATCTCCAAGTTCATGACCATGAAAGCCGATGATATGCGGCTCACACAGACAGGCGCAGTGCTTGGTACTCCTTATTACATGAGCCCTGAGCAGGCGGAAGGCAAAAAGAATCTGGATGGGCGCTCCGATTTGTGGAGTTGTGGTACGATCATTTATGAAATGGTCACCGGAGGTGTCCCGTTTTATGGCGACAGCTACAACGAAGTGATGGCCGCCATTTTGATGAAACCCTTTGCTCCTCCTTCACATTTCGTCCCTGATCTGGATCCCGGTGTTGAGCGGATAATTATGAAGGCAATGGAAAAAAAACTGGATAATCGTTACGCTACGGCTGCTGATTTTTTCATGGATCTTATGCCTTATCACAGCTCAGAAGAGGTGCATGTGGGTTCTATGACGTTCATGCCGCCCTATACCGGCACGAATCCATTGATGTCACTACAGAGGATGGTGGCGGCTGCTGCAGCTGAACCTCTGGATTCCACAGGTGGACACCACATAAGCAGGCTTGAATCTGTCCAGGTTTCTTCCGCAAGCTCACTTGAACCCGGCGGTGAAGGGAAGATGCCTTTCGGTTATCTTGCTGAAAACCTCTCAAGAGCGCCCTCTATAGAATCCAAAACATCGATTTCTCGTTTGAAGATACTTCTTGCCGTCACCGTTGGTGCGGTTTTGTTTGGTGCGGTTTTTGCGATATCGGTGTTGTTTTTTGGAGGAGACGCAGAGAAGAACGGGGAGGATGTAGTGAGTGAGGGAAAGAGCGAGGCGCGCATTTCAGATCTTGTCCGCAGGCCCGAAATAGAAGGTTCCAGTGGTAAAGGGTCGGGAGGAATGGAGCCTACAAAGGGGCCTTCAGGAGCCGATGGGGAAAAGCTGAAAAATGCGGCGGAGGGTGAGAACGAAGGATCCGGCGACAACATAGACGACGGCAAGTTGGAGAAAACCGGATCTGGTGTTAGCGGCGTGATTCTGGAAAAAAATAAGATGAAAGTTGAGCTCTTGGGTTTGCCGAAAAATGCTCGAGTTCATATAGACGACGAGAAGGTGGAGCCTCCCGTTGTCTTGGAGGCCGATGGCAAGAAACGGTGTGTAAAGGTGTGGGGAAGCCGCCGAAGGTTTTTCGTCAAATGTTTTAAAGCCGACGGCGACAAAACTTTTCGTGTGAAACTCAGAAGAGTTAAGAGAGGCACGAGGACGCGGAATAGAGTGACCGGGCGGCCTTCAAAATATGATAATCCTTACAAAAATTGAAAGGATGCATTGTTCCGATAGGAAGATGGCTCAGGATCGGAAACGCCCAATAAATACAATGCTGTTAAATTATTGCATTCAAGAGAAAGAAGAGAGCGTTGAAAGAAGCAGTTTTTGGCGTGGTCTTAGGAGTAGACTGTGCCTTTTTCTGTTATGCATGATCTCACCGCTTGGAGCCTTGGGATGCGGGGGACTTGGCTTATGGGACATGAAAGTGGCGGGAACGGCCGGCGGTTCCAGGTTTGAATGGATGGCCGGTGGGGAGAACGCACGAATCAGGGTTTGGGAGAAGAAGGGGGAGCATGAACGTAAAGTTATGGAGCTTCAATACGAATTGAAAGAGAATCATAAGCGCAAGGTTTTGTTGATTCTGAAGTCTGAAGAATTTGGGTTGCTGGCAAAGTCGTACAAGAACAGATGCGTAGAGAACCCTGAGACGATCGAGTTGTTCGCTGAGATCCCAAAAGGTGATTATCGTACAAAAATGGTTGGTTATATTCCTCCGGTGGTGACGAGGTTGTTTGATGCCATCGCCGAGACTTTTCCTCTGGCCCGAAAAAGCGCCCTGGGAAAAAACTGTCCACCTGCCTGTGGGAGTGTTGCATCACCGGAATCGAAAACCGACAAGGTTCAAAGCCCGGGAGATCAAAACAGAAAAGAAAAGAGTGCAAAACAGCCCGGCACAGGAGCCTCAGAAGATGATCTTGAGGGAAAAGATAAGGTAAATGGCCCCAATTCGACAGAAGCAAACGATAAGAAAATAGAGGAAAGTGATAACGTTGACGTTCAGGAAGGGGAGGAAAATGAAGAAGAAGAACTCTGTATGGATTCAGCGGTGGGGATTTTTCACGAACCGGTGGAAGAGTTTTGGCACGGAAAGCCTGCCGAGATAACTGCGATCATACCCAAGAATTGGAGCTTGGTATTACATTATAAGCCAGGTATGGTGGAACACTACAAAGCTGTTGAAATGGAGCCGGTAAGCGCATCGGAGGTCTGTAGATTGCGCTTTCTGCTGCCCCAGTCAGCATTAACCTATGACACCCTCTACTATTACATCGAAGCTAAAGATGAATCGGGAGAGGTTGCGAATGGGTTCAGTAGCAAGAACTCACCGCACATTGTAACCGTCAAGAAATGTCTTTTGGTGAGTCACTGAAATCGGCCTGCTCTTGTTATACAGGATCTCATTGCGAGCCGGACAATATGCTCGCAGGGCCGTAATGTGAGTGTGTTTAGAATGCGAACCCGAATGCCAGCTCGGCGTGGGGGAGAACGTAGTTCACTGGTTTGTCGTAGTGGCTTTTGTTTTTTCTGATGTACTGCATGCCCAAACCGATATTCATAGTGAAGCCTTCGTCCCAGATCCACTTGTAGCCCAGGACGCTCCGTGCGATGATGAGGTTGGTCTTTGATGAGTCGACGCCGGCGGTGCCCCAGCCTACGTATCCACCACGGATTCCAAGGCTTAATCCTTCCAATGCGCGGCCGGTGAGCGCATAGTCAAAACCGGCCAGCAGACCGCCGTAGTAATTTTTGTTTCGCCCAGTGGCGACGAAAAAGGTGGCCCCGTGGAACGAAAGGTTACGGCTTATGGCGGCGTCAACTTGAAATGGAAGCATAGCCATTCCGATTGTTATTCTAACTTTTCTCGCTTTTTTCGGTGCTTTTTTAGGTGGCTGATATACTTCTACAGGTTTTTCCGCAACATTGACTGGAGGAGGAGGTGGTGGTGGTGGTGCTTGAGGTGGAGCCGGCGGCGTTTTCTCGATTTCTTGTTCACCTTGATAGATCTCAGCATGAGATGGAACCTTGATGACTACATCTATGCCTCTGTCTTGATTTCTTACGCCCTCTGCCTCGTGGACGGATTCATTCCCTTGGGCCCAGGTCACCCCTGAGAGCAAGAGACCGGCGGTTGCGGTGATGATGACGAGTGCTTTGTTTTTTCCATTCATCTTATTTTCTCCTCTATTTCTTAAAAGTGGTTTCGTTATCGTTCTCGCTGGATAACCAAAGCAAAAGGAGTGCCAGATATTTTTGTTTGTGATAACGGGATGTTATGGGTTAATTGTGTGGGTGTTGAAATTAGAGAAGAACCTCAAGCATGACATGGATGTCGGGCTTTACCCTGCTTGTGGAATCTAGAGCGTCGGCTGGTTTGGTCGGATCGATCCAGGATAAGTCCCTATGAAGGGAGTTTCTCATCTTCCAGCTCAGAGGAGAGCGCGTCTGCCTCTACATCTCTGAAGATTTGGGGGCTTTTTAGGATCTCTTTAAAATACTCGTGTTGAATCAGGAGGTTCATAATCTCGTTGGTCCCGGTCCAGATCATGGTTAGGCGGGTGTCACGGAAAAACTTCTCCACAGGGTATATATCCGTGTAACCGATTCCGCCCATCACCTGCATGGCGTGGTTAATTATCTCCCAAGCCGAGGATGTAGATTCCTTCTTGGCCTCTGACACCATTCTTCTAGGATCTTGATTCGAATCCGCTACTAAAGCCGCGTGAGCGTTAAGAGCTCTTGCGGCGTCCATTCGTGTCACGGCGTCGGCTATTTTAAATGAGACACCTTGAAATTCCCGAATCTTTTTTCCGAAGGCGACCCTTCGGGATGCATAGCGGGTTGCTATCTCAAGTGCCGCTCTGGCGGTGCCCAGTGCTCCTGCTGCAGAAGTCATTCGCTCGGGCACCATCATTCTATTGAAGACCAGCCCACCCCCGTTTAGCGGCCCAACAAGGTTTCTTTCAGGAACTTTAACATCATGAAAAACAATCCTGCCGGTACCTCCGCCTCTAGTGCCCATCAACCCGTAGCGGGTGCGAACTTCAACGTCGTCGGTTCTATCCACAAGAAAAGCGCTGATTGCTTTGTGGCTCTTTGCATTGGGGTCGGTTCTGGCGTAGACAAGAAAGTAATCGGCTCCGACAGATCCAACCACAAAGCGCTTCTGGCCTTTCAACACATAATGATCACCATCTTTTTCCGCCGTTGTGGTAGCTCCGAAAAAATCAGAGCCCCCGCGAGGCTCTGTGAGCGCTTCGGCACATGTGAGCTTACCTTCTAGTGTCGGCTTTAGATAACGCTCTTTTTGTTCGTCTGTCCCGAATGAGTGCATGCTTTGTCCGATGATAGACGGTAGGCTGTATAAACAACCCAGCGCAGACCCCAAAAAACCAACCTCTTCAATGGCCGCCATCTCACATATCCACCGATGTCCCCGGCCTCCCCACTGCTTTGGAAACCTCAACCCCAACAGATTTCTTTTGGCGGCTTCTTCGACAAACTCTCTCGGGTAATCCACCTCACCTGCATCCATTTTCTTCACCAGGTCCACCGGCACGTCTTTTACAAAGGCCACCACCTCTGAGACTGTTTTGCGTTCTTCTTCAGTTAATAGTTGATCATACATTAAGTTCCTCCCATGAAATTTTAAGGACAATAACTCAAGAAAATATCAAAGACAATGCATTCACCGAAGACATTCAAAAAAGATGACAGTCAAAAAACCAACGAAATGACAGGGTTGACGAGTCCACATTTTTAGGCCAGTTTTGAACTAATGAGATGTTTTTCCAACATATGTCTGCTGGTTATAATTAACGCATCCTTGGTTTTTTTTCGTGGTTCGGCTCTGGCCGAAAAAGGGAGTCCTTCCGGAAAGACACAGGCACTCCGGGATCAGATGCTGAAAAAAGCTGAAAAGAGTGTGAGGACAAGGGAGTGGGAAGGCGCAGCAGAGCTTTATATGCAAATCGCGCAGTGGGATTTGGAGCTGGCTTCAAAGCGGCTCGGGCCGATTTTTGCCCGGCTTGGGCACCATGATCAAGCGCTGAAGTTTTATGGTGCGTTAATAAAGAGGCGCCCGAAGGATCACTGGGCTTGGTATTGTTATGCGTATGCCGCCCGGCAGAAAGGTGATTTTTCTGAAGCTGAAAAGGCCTACCTCCAGGTGTTAAAGCTGGCGCCGGGCAATACTGATTCACTCTACGGCTTGGCCCTCACGTATAAAGGCATGGATCGCTTCGAAGACGCGGTGCGGTTTTTCCGCAAATACATCAGGAGTGAGACCCGTAAGGCGGCATCAGGCTGGATCGCCCGTGCCGAGAGAGAAGTAGCAGCGCTTGTAAAAGAGAAAGGGCCGGCAAAATCGCTGGAAGAGGGGGGAGAAGATAAAGCTCGGGTAGAGACCCCGGGTAAGGCGCCCTCTCATAAAAAGGCTGAAACCGAAGAAGTGCCCGACCTTTTCAGAGAAGCAAAAAAGGCGGAAGTCGCGGGGGAGCTGGAAAAGGCGGAGCGCCTGTGGAAAAAAGGATTGGCCGAGTATCCTCGTACCAAGAGCATTCATAGCGGTTACATACGTTTTTTGATGAATAGAGGACGTATGTCCGAGGCTGAGGTTGCCATGAAGTTGAGCCTCAGACAGGTGTCTGGGTTTGGCTGGGCGAGGTGGCAGTTGGTGAGGCTGTTGATGAAGAAAGGTGAATATGAAAAGACGGCTCTTCATGTTCGCATCCTGGCGGCGGATCATCCAAAGAGTGCGGGTGGGTTGTGTGCCCGGGGCCATTACAAATTGGAAAAGGGAGAAACCCGGAAGGCCGACGGACTGTTTGATAAGGGGATGAAGATTGCAGTTGAAAATGATGACGAAGACGCGTGGACATTTTGTAGATCAGGGCGGGTGAAAACATCATCCACCTTGGGAAAACCAGCTCCTCCGGACCTTTTCAAAGGTTCGTCCGGGCGTGAAGCTCCCCAGCCGGTGGATAAACCCAAGATCCGGAAAGGCCCGGAGGAATCGCAACCCACGGAACCTCATGCGGGAGAAGACAAGGCGGAAGGACCCCGCGGAAAGCCGGATTCCATTGCATCGGAGATTGTCAACGCCAGAGCGAAAATGGAGAGCGGTGATTTTTCGAGTGCTGAGAAGATTGCAAAAGCTTATTTGGGGAAAAATCCCCGTTCATATCACGCATGGATGGTTTTGGCCGATGTCGCCTATAAAAAGGGTGACTATAGCGGTGCTCGTGAAGCGGCAGAGAAAGCAAAGAATTTCAATTCCAGCCTGCCTGCAGCCTACAGAGTCCTGGGCTTGGTAGACCTGAAGTATCGAAAACGGTCTTCTGCAAAAGCCAACCTTGAAAAGTTTATGGAGCTTGTTTCAGGTGACAAGAGAGAGTTGAAAAACGTGGGCTTCATAAAAGGCTTACTGAAAAATCTGCGATGAGACGGATAAAGAAAAGTTTAAGGTCATCCAATTCCACCGCTTCCCGGTTTTGCCAAGCTTGGTCGAACTCCTGAAATTGACGGGTTTCGGTTATCGTGGTACCCAATTTATATGTGTGAAGTTGTTGTTCACCCTTAATGTTGTTCACCTTTAATAAGGTTATTTCGAGGTTTAACTCTAAATGAGGCGAAAACGCACAAGGATAAAATTAAAGTCTAGGTTGGAGATTCCCAGGCCACCTCGAAAGAAACGGCGATCCCG
>JAABSF010000110.1 GCA_011390535.1 Deltaproteobacteria bacterium
AGGTGGAGGTAAATGTAGAAGATGTGGACACAACAGATGAGGTGGAGGTGGATGTAGAAGGTGTGGACACAACAGATGAGGTGGAGGTGGATGTAGAAGGTGTGGATACAACAGATGAGGTGCGGATCAACAATGGGGACATGGATGTAACCGACGAGACTGAAGCGGTTGTCGATTCCGAGGAAAAGACTCAGTTACTGAAGGGTGTGAACGGTTCTGAAGAGAAGACGGATCAATATCGTGGCGGTGAATCCAGGGGTATGGCGGATGAATTGGAAGACGTCGGTGAACTTAATGAAAAGACCGCAGAAGATGTATGTGCAATAAAGGAGAATGCTGGTGAAGGGGCAGGCATTCATGAAGAGGCGACCCGTTTATTGAACAAAGCTTCATGTGCGTCAACAATAATAAATGACGATGAAACCGATAAGTCCGATGAAGCTACTCGTGTTCAGAAACAGACATTGAGTTCCGAAGATGTCTGGCATAGAAGTTGTGAAAAGAAACGCAGTAAGTATCTTTGGCTCGTGGCGGTGGTGCCTGTGTTTCTTACAATTATTCTTGTGGCGTGGATGAAAAGCAGCACAGGCCATGTGGATGTGATGACCTGGTTGTGGGCCTTGTTTATCGTTTTTGTTGGACTGGGGTTTGGGGCGTTTATTTGGTTTGGGTGTTCGGGTTGGACTATCAACTGCAATGATGACAAGTTTGAGAGCTGGTGGGGAGTTTTCGGCCCTCTTTTTACGCGCAGTCTGCCGCTTGGTAAATTTTCCGCCGTGGTTTTAAAACCCGACGAAAAAGTTCTCTCAGGAGCTTTTTCGGTTTGTTTGTCCACAAGATCCCCTGGAGTTTTCAAGAGAACCAATAGAGAAGAGAATCACCATGATGAATCCGAACAAGTCATGTTGAGTCCGCGAGGCGCCATATTGGATTATCCGACTGCGTTGAGAGGTGCCAGGCAGATAGCGATTTTTCTCCAGCTTCCCATTGTGGACCAATCCACGGGTGGCGCTCTTGTAAGAGACGTTGATACTTTTAATCGATGCGTTTTGGATGAATGGAAAAAACAGGGGATCAAGCCTGCAAAGAAAAGTGTTCCTCCATCTCTGAGAGTTGTATTCAGGAGAGCCAAGGAATCAGTGGTTTTGGGCAGGAAAACAGACGAAAATGCGATAGTGTGGGAAGTGGTATTTTCAAAGGAACATTTGGTTGTTGAAGGCAAGGGGTTTGAGGTTGGTAATATCGAAAAAATATTTGTAGACGACTCCCCTGTTTCAAACACAAGCGGGAGAGTGGATGAGGCAGTTGTGTCGGGTATCCATGTTTTCAGCGGGAGGAATTCGGCTGTTTTTTGTAAAAGAAGCACACGTAAAGAAGCTGAGTTTGTTTTCTCGGCTATTAGATCCATTTTCTTGGGAGGGAGGATCAGCGAGATTCTGGGAGAAGTATTGGCTAAGAAATCTAAGAGTTCTTAGAACACAAAGAGTTCTAACCCCCCCTATAACTAACTTTTGTCCCCCCATTTTCTTATCTTGACCTTCGGCCACTTCTGGTCAAAAAATTTCAGTAATGCGGTTATCAGTTCCTTCTCAAAAGATGTTTGTTTTTGCCGTTGGTCTTTTGGCTGTTGTTACGGGCCTTCTGGTTTTTTTGCCGGGCGATTTGCGAGTTTTTCCTGTTTCTGTTTTGGGTCTCAATTCGTCTCTGCAAGTGGGGGTTTATTTTGGAATTTTGGTGGTTTTGGGTGTCGCAGGGTGGTTTGTGTGTGGGTATGAGGGGTTCTCCCATGGGAGCTTACTCCAAAGCAAAGACAGCTCTCAAGTCCGTGTTTTGTTCATCACGGGGCTATGCTTAGGAGCTCTGCTGATATTTTTAGATCTGGTATTCAGCAGATTGCATGTTCGCGGTTCAGTCCCTCATCCTCCCTTGGTTTCTACTGTGCCCACAGCTTTTGTAGAGAGCGGGATGCAAGAGGTTCTCTTTAGATTGGTCATTATGGGAGGTGGGATAAGGTTTTTGGAGTCTTTTGTTTACCATAAGGATACCGGCAAGCGTTCTGAAGAAAGTGAAAAATGGGGTTTTTGGGCTTTAGCTGGGTTTTCAATTTTTCTGTCATTATGGGCCCTGCTACCGGCGAGAGCGGCTGAGTTTGGTTACGGCTCTGTTAAGGAGATGACCTGGGTGCCGTTTTTTCAGTTTATTATCTTCTACACGCTAATCGGTATTACAGGTGCCGCGATATGGTGGAAATACAGTTTTTTAGCCGCCTGGGCGGTTCATTTCATTGCATTGATAGTGTGGGATGGTATTTGGGGAATTGTCTGGTGGTCATGTGTTTTCTGATTAAGAGCCGGCTAAAAAAAAAGGGGTTCCGCGACAGTTGGTTTTCCGGCTACTCAAGCTCGTGTTTAAGCCGTTTTGCCCGGTCGTGGGCGCGTAATGCCTGAATCAAATCTGATAGATCCCCGTCCATTAGAGAGTTTAAATCATGCCGGGTCAGCCCTATTCGATGATCTGTGAGACGATCTTGTGGAAAATTGTATGTTCTTATCTTCTCTGATCTATCTCCGCTTCCTACAAAGCTTCGTCGTTTGTCTTGTTCTTCGCTGTGCTGTTTTTCACGTTCGAGATCCAATAGGCGTGTTCGAAGTATCTGCAGGGCCTTGGCCTTATTTTTATGTTGGGACTTCTCATCTTGACAGATACAAACGAGGTTCGATGGAACATGTGTCACGCGAACAGCGCTATCAGTGGTATTTACGCTCTGACCTCCCGGACCTGATGAACGGTAGACATCGATTCGAAGATCTTTGTCTTCCAATTTAACGTCCACCTCTTGAGCTTCGGGGAGCACTGCAACGGTGGCCGCGGAGGTGTGTATTCTCCCCTGAGACTCGGTCACCGGCACCCTCTGAACTCTGTGTACTCCTGATTCGAACTTGAGCTCACCATATACGTTTTTACCGGTAACGAGGGCCACAACTTCTTTGATGCCGCCGCTGTCGCTCTCTGAACGACTCATCTCTTCCACTTTCCAGCCTCTTCTCTCTGCATACCGGATGTACATCCTGTAGAGCTCTCCGGCGAAAAGTGTCGCTTCATCTCCACCGGTTCCAGCGCGAATCTCTACCATTGTATTTTTAGAGTCATCCGGATCTTGAGGAACCAGAAGATTTTTTACCTCCGCTGTGAGCTTTTCAGCGTTTGCCTCGAGTTCTTTCAGCTCCTCTCGGGCCAGCTCTTTCATTTCCGGGTCGGAATCATGTAAGAGAGCTTCGGTTTGTTCCATTTGCTCTAGGTTTTTTTTGTATTCTAGATACACCTCTACCGGTTTGGAGACGTCGGCTCTCTCACATGCCAGCTTCGTGTAGTGCTCTCGGTCGTTCATTGAGGAAGGATCGGCAAGCGCTGCATCCAGCTCCTCTAAATGATTCACCAGCGCGTTTAGTTTTATTTCCAACTCTTTGCTTAGCATTTTTATCAGGCTCCCTATGGGTCGGGCTGTCGTCTGAGTTACTCGTAGACTATCTCTTTGTAGGAGTCAAAGACTTCGATCTCCGGGTGAGCCCTATGCTTTGAAACGTCGTCTTCACCATTTTTTGCGTTTCTTCTAATCTCTTTTTCTCTCCATAGAGTTTTTCTCAGGGCCGCCAATGCTACCGCGAGCTGATCATCATCAGGTTCCCGGGTGGTAAGGCGTTGTAGCCAGAGGCCGGGGGCAACCGGGACCATTGCTAACGGGCTGCCTTTTAATTTTCCGGAGAGTTTGAGTGCCTCATAAGAGATCCCCGCCACCGGGAGCATTAAAGGAATCTTGACGATAATTTTTAACGCATGATCCAGCACTCCGTTTTCCAACCATGCGGCACGTAAAACCGCTGCGAAAAGAAGAATGCTGATCAAAATAACGATGAAAAGAAAAGATGTCCCGCAGCGGGGATGAAATCTAGAGTATTTTCTTGCGTTTTTTACAACCAACTCTTCATCGGCTTCGTATGCTGCGATAGATTGATGCTCAGCCCCATGATACATGAACACCCGGCGGATGTCGGGGATGAGGGAGATTGCGGCCATGTAACCGATTACCATTACAGCTTTGATACCGCCATCCACTATGTGAAAGGCAAATGTATCCGAGCTTAAGCCCAACAGCAGCGTCAATAAGTGGGGAACCCCTACAAATAAACCCAACGCCAAAGCTATGCTTGCGGCGAAGGTGAAACCAATCATCGTGCCTGAGAGCTCCTGAGGGTTTTCATCCGGAGTTTTGGTGTCGGAACCTTCGGAATCCTGGTTGCTCTTGATTGTTTCAGTATTCTTCTTGGTTTTTTCTAAAGATTCCGTTTCCTTCGGATGCGTTTCCAGGGATCTCGTTTCAGGGGATTTTGTTTCAGGGGATCTTGTTTCAGGGGATCTCGTTTCTACTCGTTCTGTTTCATTTGGACCGTCCCCCCCCTCTCCAGGACCTTCATCAGCGCTCCCGTTTTCTACAGCCGGCTCTTCCATCTGTGCCGCAGAAAAGCTCAACGCGGAAAAACCATTCACCAGACTCTCTGCCAAAACCACAGATCCTCTAAAAAAGGGCCATCTGAGGAATTTATATTTTGTCCATATACTGCGCCACCTGGACTCTCGGACCACTATCTTACCGTTGTTTTTTCGACATGCCACGGCAAAAGAGTTCTCGGAGCGCATCATTACGCCCTCCAAGACGGCCTGACCTCCGATTTTGGCGGGGTTGGGGCGATCGGAACCGATTTCTTCATCGGCTTTCATCTCGGCGGACAAGGAAAAGAGGTTCCCGGTCACACTCGGCAAATGAATGAGGGGTTTTAACATGTTGCGATACTTTTTTGAGCTGATGTGAGGCTGGATGAGTACAGATTTATTTCTTTGTCTTGCGGCCGTACTTTTTGTTGAACCGTTCCACTCGCCCTGCGGTATCGATCAATTTCTGTTTGCCTGTATAAAAAGGGTGGCAATTCGAACAAATTTCGACGTTGTAATCACCCTGTGTTGAATATGTCTCATAGACCTGCCCACAGGCGCACTTAATGGTTGAAGTTTTGTATATTGGATGAATTCCTTTTTTCATGACTCTTCATCTCCTTTTAATTCCGATCTGTGGGAGTATGCTTGAAAAATTTCATAGATCAAGGGTAAATGCACAATATTTTGCCATAATTTCTCGTCGAGACTTTATCAAGGCAACATTTAGTGGGGCGGGACCATGAAGTCGGATTATCCAATCAGCCCTGCTGCGACTTATGGCCTCGGCCTATTAAACAGCGGGATCGTGCGAGAGATTTGGAATTGTTGTCAAAGAGAGGAACGGCCGCAGCGGGTCTTCGCAGGGCCGAAACCGCCGGACGTCTTGTTAGAACCTCCCCTGTTTTAGTTTTTTTGGAGCCACTTTTGGAAAGCGGCGAAAGAATATGGTCGGCCAAGGAAGTTTTCTACCATTTTTGCTGCATCAACTGCTCCTCCCGGTTCGATAATGGTATTTTTATAGGCGGTGGCCACCTCTTTGTTCATCAGCCCCGCTTCTTGGAATTTCTTGAAAAGATCTTTTGAGATCACCAGTGACCACATGTAGGTGTAGTACATTGAGCTGTATCCGCTGAGGTGACCAAATGAGGCGAATGTAGCGGTCTCCTTTATGTGAGGGTATGGGTTGTATCTTTTCCCTACTGCCAGCATTTCTTTCATGAGGTCCATATTTTTTGGGTCTTTATTATGGTAGTTCAAGGAGAGGCCGGCATAGAACATTTGCCTCATGACGTGAATTCCCTTGCCGAACTCGTCGGCTTTCCTCATTTTCTCCACAAGACCTTCCGGAATAGGGTCTCCTGTTTCATAGTGCTTGGCAAAGCGGGCGAGGACCTTTTGATCCCATGCCCATTCTTCAAATAGCTGAGAAGGCACTTCTACGAAATCCCATTCGCAGTTAATGCCCGACTGGGTGACCCAGTCTTTTCTGCCTGAAAGGAGTTGGTGCATGAGATGCCCGAATTCGTGGAAAAAAGTGGTGACCTGATTATGTTCGGTCAGAGCATGCTCGCTTTTGTCCGGATCAGGGAAGTTGGTTACCAGGGCGGCGGTGGGGACCTGGATATTGTTTACTCCGCTCAAAATAGGGAACTCGGCGGCGTGACCGTACTTGCCTTCACGCGGGTGGAGATCCAGGTAAAACCTGGCGATCATTTTGTCCCCTTCGTAAATATCGTAGGTCTCCACTTTGGGGTGCCAAACCTCTGCATCTTCAACCCGCTTGAACCGGACACCGAACAACTCTTGAGAGATCTTCATGAGGCCTTCTTTTACGCTTTTAAAAGGAAAGTAGGCCCTGACTTCGTCGGGTTTGACCCCATAACGCTCGGCCTGGATCTTCTTTACGTAATAGAACCGATCCCAGCTTTGCACACTCCTCGCTCTTCTATAATCCTTCTTTTTGCGAGTTAAAATATCCTTCAGGTCCGCGTTCATTCTTGGTTTGGCCAGGCCGGAGACCTTATCTATGAAATCGCTGATGACCTTTTTGTTTTTTACCATTTTATCTTCGGCGTTGTAATCGGCCCAGTCTGAAAACCCCAGAGTTGTAGCGTACTCATGACGCAGCTCTAGTATTTGTTTCAAGACCTTCTCATTTACCGGATAGGCTCTCTGGAGATACAGTTTGTAGAGACGCTGTCTTAATTTATGATCTTTGGCGTAGGCCTGAACGGGAAAAAAATCAGGATATTCGGTGGTTATGGTGATTTTGGTTTCTTTGTCTTTTGTGCGAGCCTTTATAAAATCATCCGGGAGCCCGGCCAGCTCTTTCTTAGTAACTTGAATGGACTTTTTGTCTTCCCTGATATTACGGGCGAAATCCTGCCCTAATTTAACCATTTTCTGCTGTATTTCCGAGAGCTTTTTCCGGGTCTTTTCGTCTTTGTCGACGCCGGCTCTGCGGTAATCACGAAGAATGTGAGTTCTGAACCTTGCGGCATAAGCATCCAGGCCTTTTTCTTCAACCGCCTTTATCGCATCATAAACCTCTCGATCCAATTTCAGCTCTGACGCATATTTCTTTGCTCGTTGCTCACATTCCTCTGCAGCTTTTCTGACGGATTTTTTCGGATGGGTGTTAGAGATCAGTTCGGCCATTGGCAACATCCTGTCGAGATGTACAAACAGCATATTAAGCGGCTTCAGCGTGTTCTCTTCGGTGCGCTTTTCCCCTACGTTCAAAATCTTTTTTCTGAACTCTTCCGCTTTTTGGAGGTTTAGATCGCATGATGATTTAGCTTTTTCAACAGTGTTCCAGATTTCGGCCATGACCAGTTCCTTGGTAGCTTTGACGGGTTTTTCAGAGCCGCTTGATTCCCCGTTGTTTTCATCCAGTTGCTTTTCTGATGTGTTCTCTTTGTCCACGGGCGGGGTGGTTTTTGTTTTATCTTTGGCTGCGGGACATCCTACCAGCAATACAGAAAACAACACAGCGAGCGCGAACATTACCAGAGACCGTTTTTCTGGTATTAGAGAAAACAAGAGAGACATTTTCTTCTTGAGATTTCCATTGGTGATAAAAGATGCTTCAGTTTTTTTAATCATGATCATCCTCTTTGTTATTTGCTGTTGTGACTTTGTTGTTTTGTTTTATTACGTTCACTCAGTCCATTTGCCTTTGGTTGTTTGCTTTTTCACTGGTTGAAGCTACAACTTAAAGCCGGTGGGGGCAAGAGTATTGAT
>JAABSF010000111.1 GCA_011390535.1 Deltaproteobacteria bacterium
ATGCTGATGGTCAGATGACTCGCTCCCCGGAGCTTGGTATAAAGCTCGAGCGCCTTGTCGGGGCTCGTAATATCTTGATTGTTTATGGCATGGATCACATCTCCGTTACGGATGCCGATCTTTGCAAAAATGCTGTTGGGTCTGATGGCGTAGAGTCTGAACCCATCAGATTTGCCGCCTTTCATATTGTGGACTATTTTCGCTCCACGACCAGCCATTGCCGCGTTTTGGAGAAATTCATTTACCAGTTTTCTGTCCACTTCATATTTGTTGGGCCCTGTCTTTTTGATGCTGCCATCGAACTGATCGCCCGGTTGTTTTCGTCCTTTGTGCGCGACCGCCGGGTGTGGAGGTTTTTTGTCCTCGCCACCTCCGAAAAGCTCCAAGTATTCAAGCCTGTCCTGTCTTTTCAACTCAACCCGGCGTGACTCTACTCTGGTGATTTCGGCGTCTCGAATCTGTTGTCCTACTTTAACCATCATGATCTGATCAGGCTCTTTCATTTTAATCGCTGCCATAGACCAGTCGGGATCATCGCTCACGAGAGTCACCAGTAACTGTGCGTCCATCATCGAAGCTACTGCTGTCTCAGCCTCGATCACTTCTTCTGTGGGCTCACAGCTCGAGCAAAATATGTTTCTCTGGGCTACTAAAAAGCGGCTCTTGTGGAGCTTTTTTTCAGGCTTCTTTTTTGTGCGCGGTATGTCCCTGACTTTTTTCTCCGGCGGTTTGGTTATCAAATAGCCCTCCAGGATATTCGAAACCACCAAACCCCCGATTGAGGAGCAGATGCCTATCAGCCCGAGGTTCACCAGGTAAAAATGTCTTTTTAAAAAATCTTGAATCTGGTTCATTAACTGGTTGTCCATGCAATTAGTGTGCCCTATGAGAAGGCTCACCTTAATAAGCGATAGAATGCCGACATCAAAGGGTTTTTCCTTTTGCCCAGGCTAAGCTCACCCATTAATAAATGGACAAACTGGCAGGGCGGATTGCTCGCATTAACTCCCCTTGTGACATTTTGTCAACAAAACTTCACCCTATTTGTCTGGTTGCCCTCATCGTCGGATCCTGGTTAAATAGCCTTATGGTGGAATCCAGATCCAATAGACCCAAGCTCCTTGTTTTCGGTGGAGTCACGGCTTCAGGCAAGACAAGTGCCTCGCTGAGGTTGGCCCGTTACTTGCCGATAGAGATCGTGAGCGCAGATTCCGTAAGTGTTTATAAGGGGTTGGACATCGGATCCGCTAAACCTTCGGTTGAGCAACAAAGAGCTGTTCCGCACCATCTTCTGGATGTTGTGGCTCCTGACGAGACTATGACCGCTGCCATTTACGGTAGTCTGGCCCAGGGGGCGATAGCGGATATAATCTCCCGTGGTAGGTATCCGGTTTTAGTGGGAGGGACGGGTTTGTATATCCGGACTGTCTTACATGGGCTCGTTGAGGCTCCGAAAGCCGACAAAGATCTCCGCAGACATTTAAGGCAGAGAGAGACGACGCTTGGGAATGGAACGCTCCATGAAGAGCTCTCACGCGTGGATCCTGTTACCGCTGATCGTTTGCATCCGTCGGATCTGGTGAGAATAGTTCGCGCCCTGGAGGTATATATAAACACGTGGAAACCAATCAGTGTTCTGCAAAAGAGCCATCGGTTTCAAGAAAATCACTATGATGTAAGATACTATGTCTTTGACCCCGGGGTTGATGTATTGCATCACCATATCGCCGAGCGGGTAAAAGATATGCTCGAAAGTGGGCTCATTGAAGAAGCGCGCGGACTGCTGGATCTTGGGTATTCCCCTACTTTGAGGTCTTTATCTACGCCTGGTTATCGGCAAGCCTGTGACGTATTGGGCGGGCGGTTGACACTGGATGACGCCTTTGACTCCATATGCAGAGATCATCGCCGCTATGCACGAAGGCAGAGGGTCTGGTTCCGAAAAGTGAAAGAGGCCATTCATCTCCCGGGCACTGAGTATGTTGATTATGCAGCGATTGCCCAATGGATGGAAAGCTGACAATCGGATGTGGTGGGTTCCAGGCTTTTCTTAGTGCACAATGGGCGCTTTTTGCAAACGATCCCTTAAGGTCCGGCCCTTCAAGAGCTGTCCGATCGATTTGTGGGACAGTTGCCGGTTTACAAATCTTCGAGATATTTAAGGCCTTCGTCGGTGATATGATATTCCAGCGAACCTCGCCTGCTCTCTGCCCGCGGCCTTGTTTCGATATAGGGCTCGCCCCTCATCCTTATGACTTTTCTTACATTGCCGGGCAGAATTTTACTTCCACTTTCAGCAGACGCCTTGGATAGCTCTGATGCGCTCATCCATGTTTCAGCATCTTCATTTAGCATTTCCAAGACCCGCACCAGCTGATTTTTGCGCCCTCGCTTTTTTTTGGTTGTTTTTTGTGCGCCGCTTTTGTTGGTTGCGCGTTTTTTGGTGACACGCTTCTTTGTGGTGGTTTTCTTGCTTTTGCCTGTCGTTTTTTCACTCTTTTTGTCTGCTGTTTCGGCAGCAGGCCCGCTTGACTTTTCTGTTTCTTTTTCGGCTTTCTTTTCTGTTTTCTTTTTATCCTTTTCCGGAAAGGATGCTTTTTCTTTACTTTCGTCTCCCCCTGTCTGTGTTGCCTTAGGCGAGGGATCTTTGAAAGTGGACGGTGATTTTTTCACAGAGACAGAAGGGGGGGCACAAGGGCTTTGTTTTGCCCGTGCGCTGGAGAGCATGTCAGTGTGTGGGTTCCTATGTCCGGTGTCTCCTGCCATGGGCAAAGTGAAGCCTGTTTGTTCTTCAACATGCATGGCCACTTCTCTGTATAGACTTATGAATCCAGTGACAGCCCTGGCTGCAAGATCAAACCCTGTATCACGAACGTTTTCTGCGATTTCTTTGAAGGCTTCCAACATTTTTTATCCCTTTCCGGTTTGGAGGTTCTGAAAAACGGTTGTTTTCGAAAAACGGACTCCTTGGACCCTGCTAGAGGGGATCCCCAACCGCCGACAGTATTATCTTTTTACATTGAAATGAATAAAAAGAAAACCCCTTCTGCGGGCTGCGCTCAAAACTCCGGCTTCAACCCACTCAAGATGGTCCTTTATTGAGTGCCTTAATGGCTGCTTTTCGAACTCTGGGAGAAACGTCGGAAGAAGCAGCATCCCTCAGTGCCTTGTTGGCTGATTTTGAGGAAGATCCTGTGAGGGCGGCTGCCGCGGACAAGCGAATGGGTTCGATGGCGGTTTGAAGAGCCGATATCAAAATTTCTTCAGCTCCTTGAAACTTCATTTTTCCAATAGTCTCAACTGCTGCCTCGCCAATAAAACCGTTTTCGGATTTCACCTTAGAAACGACGAATGATATAGCCGACGGTGTCTTAATCCGCCCCAAGATAATGATTGCTTCTCTTTGCTCTTCCCAGCCGAGTTTTTCAAACGCACTGATCATATGTTTCGCAAGATTGGCTTTTGTTGTCGGGTGCCTCTCGGCCATCAGGGCCGCTGCTTTAATGGATGCCATTCTAACTAACGAGTGTTTGTCTTGGAGACCTTTTTTAATGCCGGCTGTATCTTCCGGTGCTCCCGTCTTTCCCAGCAAACGAAGTGCTGATGAGCGAACAGTTTCATCTTTGTGTGTCGAAAGATCTGCGAAAACAGGTTTGAGTGATTCTCCAATGGACACTACTTTTTCTGCCGCATTATTCTGCTTTGTCGATGGGCTGTCTTGTTGGGGGTCTAAATAGCCGAGACTGAAGCGGTCGGGGGTGGCGTCAAGAATGCCCATTACTCTGACAAGGACGTCACGATGGCGGCTCAGCGCATTTTTTAAACCGATTATAATCTCATCTGAGTGACGCTCTATTAAAAGGGCTCTGCTCTCCGCAGGAACTGAATATGAATCAGGCCCGAGCTGCTGAACCGTTTTTATCAGTGGAAGCCGGGTTGTTGATCCCAACTCAATGTCTCTCAGGTTGTCTATGTTCATAGAACCAAGACTGCCATGAACACTCTTTAGTACCGCCCACCTGGTTGCATCGTAGATATCTCCTCGTCTCGTCCATAGGATTTTCAGCATTGGTATTGTGGCGCTTGAGTCCGCCAGGAGGCCGAGTGCGATAGCTGCTTTGTGCTGAATCTGTGAACGCCCTCTTGATAAGACATTTAAGAGCGGTTGCACACCGCGTCTATCTTTTGTGAGCCCTACGGAAAACGCACATGCAGCCCTCACTTCTTCTCTTCTGTTGATATCTTTCAGCACTTGAAGAATTGGTTTTAACCCCCTTGAGCCGATCAGGCCCAACCCTATACAGGCCATCACCTGAACCCCGATTTTGCGATCGTTCAGGGCTTCGACCAGGGGTTTATATGTTTTCGGTCCGGCCATGAGGGCCAGCGCCCAAGCCGCAGTCTCCCTCACCGCAACTTCATCGTTTTTCAACAACTGCACGAGGTTGCCGATTGTTTGAGGGTTTGAAAGACGTCCTGCAGAGACCAATGCTCGGACTCTGAACTCAAGGGCGCGTCCTTTGTCATCAACTGTTGATGGTTGAGGTTGTCTTGGAGGATGGAAGGCGGATGGCACCCTGGATGTTACTCTCCTGGTTGATGGTGGTTTGACGGGTGTTCTTGATGTCAAGTCGCCTGAGATTGATTCTTCATCCACGGGGGGGGATATTGCCATTCGAACAAGCGTTGGTGCCGCACCAGGGTTACCTAGATGTCCAAGCAGATCTATTACGTTCAGTTTATCGTCCCATTTTCCTTCAGATAGGGCTTCCAGAAGTGGTTTTAGTGCGCGTGTGCCGATTTTTTTAAGCTTTTGCTTTGCTGATTCTCTGGTTGATTTTGCGTCGGCGTAACGACTCTTGCGAACAAGGGCAGGGATCATCCTGGAGTAGACTTTCACCAAGAGTTTACGGTATACGGGTTTGTGAGTGTAGGTGAAAGCAAGGGGTATCAGTGCACGTTCAAGGTTGTCTAGGTTACCTAGATATTCGTCTAAATCAACAGCGAATGAGCCGGCTTTGGAGACCATATGTTCATCGGAGCTTCTTTGAACAACCTCGTGATAAAGCTCGGATGCCTCATGGTGCTTTCCCATGCGCAGGTATATTTTCGCCAAATCGAAATGAACTTTGAAAAACCGTGGACGAATTTTCAGCGCTCTTTTGTATGCTTTTATAGCTGCCTCGTAGTCTTCTTTTTGCTCGTAGATTCTCGCGATTCGAGCCCACCCGTGAGCGTCTCCTTCGCTTAGTTTGAGCGCCTTTTTAACGTAACTGAGGGCCATCTCGTCTTTGTATGAGAGGAGGGAGAGTTCGGCTATGCGCATATAGAATTCTCTGGCTCTGTTGGGGATGACCTCGGCCAACCTTTTCAAAACCTGAATAGCTTTGTTCAGCTTGTATTGCTTTTGATAAATATCTTGAAGCGCGAGTAGTGCCTCTTGTTGTTCGGAATCCGCTTTCAATATGTCATTGAAAATCTTCTCCCCCTCTTCCAGCTTTTTCAGTTTGATGTATGCTTCGCCTAAAAAATACCCTGCCTCTATGTCCGGAGGAGAAGAACGGAAGCTTTTTTCGTAGGAAGCGAGCTTGTTTTTAAGTTTGCCCTGAGAATGCCACAATGTGATGATGGATGTTCTGGCCTCTCGTCTCCAGGCCCTTTTGGATGGCTCGGTGGCTAACTTGATCACTTTTTGCCAGGCCTCGACGGCTTTGTCATATTGACGCGCGCGTTTGTAGATGGGCCCAAGCGCTTTGTAGAGTGCCGGATTTTTCGGCGCGGATTTGAGCGCGATATTGTACATTTTAATTCCTTGGGCGAGCATCTCGTGATTTGCATAGACCGATCCCAGCGTGGCGTATGCCTCTTCCCGTGTCGAAAACATACCTGGACGCAGAAGGGTTTTCCATGTGCTTAGTGCTCGTTTCTTTTTTCCCCGCTGCCAGTATTGCTCTCCAAGGCTTATAATATGACCGGGGTCGTGTGGCTCGATTCTTACCAAAATTTGGTACTGGCGCATTGCAAGATCCGGATATCCCCATTTTGAATACAGATCAGCGAGTCTAACCTGAACCGACCCGTCTCGCGGAAACCTTCTGCCGCACACTTTGAGTTGAGCCAATGCCTTTTTCCGTTGTCCCGCTCTCCAGTATTTCTCTGCAAGGCTCAACAGGTATCTGGGTTCTCCGGGAGCAAGCCGGACTTGTTTCTCCAGCTCTCTCATCGCATCAACATGACGGCCCGCTCTCTCCAAAAGACTGATGAGCTTGTCACGTGTGTCTACCGCCGAGGAATTCATGGCCAGCGCTTTTTTGTAAGCTTCGACCGCTTTCTCCTGCCTGCCCAACTCATCATAGAGCTGCGCCAAAATCTGCCACTCAAACAACCCCTTGGATTTCCAGCTCTTTTCGTAGTGTGCTGCGAGTGATTTGATATCACCTTTTCGTCGATATATGGCTATCACCTTTTCCACCAACTCTTTTCGCAACCAATGGCGGCGGGTTGTCAGTTTCATGGCGCGACGGTAGGTCTTTATGGCTTCAGGGTCTTTCCCCATCTTTTCATATACTTCTCCCACCTCTTTTAAAAGAGCAGCCCGCCGTTTATTGTTGCCGCGAGCTTGCTTCAAGAGAACCTGAAACTCCTTCAGCGCCAGATCATAGTTCAAGTTTCTTGCCAGCATCCTGGCGAACTCTCCCCGCAGATGAGTATTCTTCGGTTCTAACGCGATGAGTTGCTTGAAATGAGACCTGGCTTTTTTCATCTTCTTTTGAGCCATTGATAAGTCTATGAGCTGTCTCAGCACCTTTTTCTTCAAGGCGTCTTTTTTTGCCAGGCTCAAAGAGCGCTCGTATGATTTCAGAGCCTCTCCCGGTTTTTCCTGTTTTCTGAACAGATCACCAAGGGAGAGGTGGGGATTAGGCGCCTTGGGGTTTGCCTCGATGGCCTTTTTATAACTGTCCACGGCTTTTTTAAGCTTCTTTGTAGAGACATAGAGGTGGCCCAAGATAACGTGCCCTTCGTGCCAGCCCGGTCGGTTTTTAACCCTGGCTTCATATCTCTTGATCAAAGACTGTGCTGATCGACAGGCGCGCAATTTTTTCATGGGAAACCCGTCATTCGGGTTGCGCTCCAGCATCCCATAATAGCGAGCCAGCAGAGTCTCGCTGCAAGGGTCTCTCTTCAAGGTCCAGTTTCCGGTCTGAGCATGCGCAGGATCTATTTTCGCAACTATCCCGAATGAGATAGTAACCCCGAACAAAAATATCCATCGGATGAAGGTTTCATTCCACCTCCGTCGCTCCCAAAAAGAAAAAACAGAACCGCTTGCTTGTTTTTCAAAGCGCTTTTGTGATGTGTCCGTGTTTGAAAAACGGGCCTTATGTAAAAACATTCATTTCTCCATGTGGGCTTGATTGAATCTGAGCCACCTCGCATACTTTACATCGGACCAGGGGATCTCTCAACAGATCTTACAGTTTTTATAAATCCGGGTGGTTTTAGAAAATGCAGTTGAGAAACTTTTGCGAAATACAAACAACGATTGAGACCTTGATTCTTGAGTCAGCCCTTAGAGCGGGTCGATGGGAACTGGTAATGGTTGGTCAGTTGGAGACCTTCTCCATTGCGTTGACACCCCCGTTTTGATAGGTGAAATGAACATAGGTGTCACCGCTGAGCCAGTCATGAACTCTAATAATGGAACGTGTATCGGAATTGGATATCGTCAC
>JAABSF010000112.1 GCA_011390535.1 Deltaproteobacteria bacterium
CGGCACCGTCATCCTGGGCAACCTTGGATGGCTCAACAGGTCTACACTTTGAAAAGTAGCTGCCTGTTATCTCAGACACCTCCGGTGACGCCGCAACGTAAATGGATGTCCGGGCGCCTTTCTCAGGAGACAGGAAAAAGGGGCGAGCCATTTTGAAGAGCAACGACAAAAACCCACTCATGTCACCATCTTGACCAAAGCGTGTCCGCACCACACCGGGATGCACTGTGTTGCTCGTCACCCCCCGCTCCTCCCAGCGTTTCGCCAAAACACGACCGAAATAAATGTTAGCCAACTTTGAGCGCTGATAGGCGACCTTACCGTCGTACGACTTCTCGTGCTGCAAATCGTCAAAATCCAAGCCGGAAGTAGCACGGTGCCAATCGGAAGCCACGGTCACAACACGAGATGGTGCAGACGCAAATAAATGGTCGGCCAGCTCATGAGTCAAAACAAAAGGAGCCATGTGATTCACGGCAAATGTGGTCTCCATACCATCCACAGTCACTGCTCTCTCTCCTAAAATAAGACCGGCGTTGTTCACCAATATATCCAACCTATCGGTTCTCTTCTTAACCTCGCCGGCTAGAGATCTTACTTGGCCCATCTCCGATAAATCAGCCACCAGTGGTTGCACACTATCCCCTCCGCTTATCTTGGAAATAGATTCCGCTGCTTTTTCTATTTTGCCTCTATCTCTCCCATGCACAAAAACTTTAGATCCCTTTTCTGCCAAGTTCAGGGCCGTTACGTAACCGATTCCGGTGTTGGCCCCTGTCACCAGAGCTACTTTTCCACTCAAATCAACTTTACTCATATCTTCCCTGGAACAACTCATCACAACCTCCTCTCCTCCGTCGTTGCTCGCTTAAAAGGCTTTGATTTCCAAAAACCTCGTCGCCGACGTAAAAGAAAATATAAGCTCAAAAAAGGATTCGCCAAGAGCTGGAGATGAGTTTTCTAAAGCCACCACCGGCTCACACCTTAGAATTGTTTAATTAGAGTGAACTATCTAAAGAATGGGCTTATTACCAGCGTGCCTGATTTGCTCCAATCAGTTTTGGCAACTGCGCTTTTTTTCTGCTAGGGAACTTTGCTCAGACGTA
This sequence comes from Deltaproteobacteria bacterium, assembly GCA_011390535.1. Lineage (GTDB taxonomy): Bacteria > Myxococcota_A > Polyangia > HGW-17 > SLPX01 > SLPX01. The sequence goes on from JAABSF010000112.1 coordinate 1,107, forward strand.
GGTGTCTGAATGGATATAAACTAAAGGCTCACATGATCTTATTTTTCTCCGGGGCTGTTTGTGAACCGGTGAACATACCTATTTTTTTTAAGAGAGAAAACCATGAAAACCAACGGATCAAGAACCTTCACATCGTTTCTACCGGTTCGGGCCGCAATTTTTATTATCGCGGCAGCAACAATACCGGCTATATCGGCGTATTTTTTTCATGGGTGCAAAGCACCGAAGAGCATCAACAACACAACCGGCCCTTCATCCATGTTTACAACCGTGCCGGATCCCCGGAATAAAGGTAAGCTCCTGACAAAAAACAATCCCGAGCAGAACAATCTCATAGTTCCATGGAGCCCCCCCGCGACACAAGAAATCCCTCTCGAGATCGTTTACGCAACTCCTCACAAAAAAAATGAGATTCAGCGTCCCATCGTCGTTGTTTTTAATCAGCCGATGGTGACACTCGGACCGGTGAAAAGTCACGCCGAAGATCCAAGCCGCTTTCCGATTCGCGTTGAGCCGCCGATAAAGGCATCCTACCGCTGGATATCTTCCGATATACTCAAAGTGACCCCACAGCTTCTAGAAGGTGCTTTCCTCCCTGCAACACGGTATACGGTGACCATACCTGCATCAACAGAAGCAGTTTCAGGCTCACGGCTTAACAAAGACTTCTCATTTTCTTTTGAGACTCTGCGCCCGGAGGTAAACGACATTCAAATCATTCCTCAGGATAAAACAAGGGCTGATCGTCTGCTGCCCACCGACAAGTTCCAAGTATATTTTAATATGGATATTTCTTCGCAGGGTATAAAAAAGCTTATATCTCTGCGAGCAGACGAAAAAATACTCCCCTTCCGTATAGAATTCGATGAAAGAGAAAAGGATCGCTTGTCTATAATTCCTAAGGAGGAACTACCGGCCGGAGCTTTAGTTAAAATAAGGGTCAGTGTAGGTGTCCGGGGAGAGGTTGGCCCGTTAACTTCGAAAAAACCCTACACATTCGAAAAAAAAACAGTCTCCAAACTTCAGGTCTCTTTTCGTTGTCTCTCACCACGCGGCAAAGACAAAACTGTTTGCAGGCCCATGGAAAACGCCCATCATAAGGGTCTTCGAATTCTTTTTTCCGAACCGGTGAGCCGCAAGCAACTGAACTCCCACCTCAGCTTTTATCCCCCAATTCCAAACCTGAAGAAAATGCTAGCTCACGATTCGGAGTCTTATTACGTACCGAGCTCAAAAGGAGGTTTTTCCCGTTCTTGGTTCCTCAAAGGCAATATTGCCCCTAATCAAGAATATCGAGTACGCGTCAACCCAGGATTGCGGGATATTTTCGGTGGACGCATAAGAAAGGCTGTCAGGTGGAGCTTTACCACAACTTCTTTCCCTCCTGATTTGTTCCTACCACAAGGAGGGGAAGGCGTTCGAGAGGTGTGGCAGACTTATCCGGTTGAGGCTGTCAATGCCAACAGTGTAGAGGTCCGCAACAGGTCCTACCGTGGCCGCGAAATGATCTCCTTTTTGCGGTGCGTACATAAAAACAGAAGCCAATGGCCTCAGAAATGTACCAGTTTTCCAAAAAAACCAAATACAATCCTCTCGGTGCAGGGGCCGAAAGACCAAATCCGGAAAAAAAGCCTTACCCTTCCGCTTGGGTTGACCGCCTTGTCATTTCAGAGCCCACAAGTTCTGGATCACAGAGATAAACCAATTAAGTTCTTTCGTTTTTCCACACGCACAAACCTAGGCATTCACGCCCGTATGAGTCCCTTTGGGGTGGTCGTCTGGATAACCACTCTCAGCACCGGCCGTGCTCAAAAAAATGTCCACATCAGCATATTTGATCATAATGAAGAACTGCTCGCGTCAGGTTTAACGGACCATCAAGGTTTTTTTGAATCAAACAATCAATTGCTCGTAAAGAGATTGAATAGAAAAAGGCCGCCGCTGATCTATGTGATGGCCCAAAAGGCGGATGACACCGGGTATGTCGTTTTAAAGGATACAAACAGCAGGCACGACAAACAACGAGACGAACATGAATACCCTTATCGGCATTGCATGCGTTACGATTGCCTGATCGAACCTATCCTGTCCGATCTGAACAACACCTCATATATCCACCGGCCATTTGTGTATACTGGTCACTGGGATGGCGAGCGGCAGCAGTTGGTTGGGTATCTTTCCACCGAAAGTTCTATCTACCGCCCGGGGCAGACCGTCCATTTCCATGGTGCAGTGCGAGTCTACCGCACCTGGCGGGGCAAACCGGTGGAAGGAAAAACCGTCCAAGTAGAGCTTCTCGACGACAGAGGCACGAAGTTGCAGACCATCAAAGTAAAAACCGGCAGGTTCGGGGTATTTTTATCTAATCTGCAGTTGCCGGATAAACACCGCCTGGGCCGCTACACGATACGTTTATACCTCGATACAAATCCAATCGCCCGCCACAACTTTCGGGTGGCTGAATATCGTGCACCACGATTCCGAACCCTCCTTCATATGTCCCCCAAAGAAGTCGTCGCAAACGGTAGATTGAAATTATCCGTCAGCGGTCGCTATCTTTTCGGCGGCACTATGGGTGGAGCACGTTACCGCTTTGAGGTGCAAAGAAAACCAACCAGCCTCTGTGAGCCCAACCACCGCAACTACAAAGCCGGCTCCAGTTACTATTATCCAAGAGACTCCGTGACCTGGAAACACAAGACAGGCAACTTGGATCACACTGGAAAACACACCACATTGATAAACCTCGAAAATCAGCCTGGGGGACATTATCCCTGGCCTTGCCTCCATTCGTCTGAGGCTGAGGTGACATCTTCGGCTTTCAGAAGCGTTACCGCTAGGAAATCAGTGCTTCAATTCCCCACAAATACCCTCGTGGGTGTAAAAACACAAACCCCAAAAAAAGGCCGCCTCAGATATCATGTCCAGCTCTTTGATATGAAATGGCGCAAAAAAAGCGGTCAAAAAGTGCAAGTGGCCCTCTACCCTATACACCGGGATTATATGAGCCCGGATCTGGAACGTCCATTTTGGAAAAGAGTAATTGATATTCAGGATTCCGGAGAGAATGTTTCTTTCAACTGGCCAAAAAAATACAAACAGCATCTAGGACTTCTCATCTTGACGGCCAAAGATAAAAAAAACCGTGAGTCTAAAACTGCTGTCTTAGTCTATCGCCCACCCGAACCAAAAGCGCAAGAGAAGCGCAAAGCTTCACACAAAGCAGAGTCGGAAACTTCTCAAGCAAAACCAGAGTCATCTAAACCAAAGTCCGTTTCACCGAAAATTACAATACATCAAGATAAGGTCAATTACCTCCCAGGAGAAACAGCCCACATCACAGTAACAAAGCGTAACGTGGAGGGAGATGCCATTCTAATTGTGGAACGTGAAAAGACCTTTTTCAAAACAACCCTGCAGTTCGATAAAAACGGGGTCGCCCGGGTGACATTACCTATAAAAAGTGGGTATGCGCCGTTGGTAGTGTTGCGGGCAATAGGGATCAAAAAGAAGCGTGCGCTGCGCGGAAAACATGCCCCTTTAGTGAGCACTGAAAGCAACCTGCATGTATCCTTAAAACCTTTTGAACTGGAAGTAGGAATAAAAACCGACAAAAAGATTTACCGTCCAGGTGAGCGAGTGAGTGTAAATCTCCAGGTTAAAAATAAGTTAGGGCGCAAAGTACCCGCTCAGGTGGTCATAATGGCTGTCGACGAAGCGGTGTTACGATTAACCCGTTACATGCTTCCGAATCCCTTATATCCCCTCCTACACCAGCCGGCGATACAGACCATGAATTCAGACTCAAGGTATCTTCCGTCTCCTATCGAAGCGCTGAGAATACACCGTGATCACTCATTGCTCACTCTGCCCAAACGATATTCGGGTACCGGACGGCTTCATCACAGTCGGAGTCGCATATGCGTAACTGTGGGTAATGCTTCCGTGCGGGGCGGTGTCCCGTCCGAATCACGCAAGCGTTTTTTGGACACAGCCTGGCACACAACAGTCGCCACAGACACGAACGGTTTTGCGGAAGCCGAGTTCTCCCTCCCCGACAACCTTACGGAGTACCGCTTGATGGCCTTCGCCGTGGATGACAAACGTTGCTCCGGCCTGGGTTACAGTCGACTCAAAGTGTCATTGCCGCTGCTGACGCTCCCCGCGCTTCCTCGCTTCGTGCGCAGCGGAGACCGTTTTTTGGGGGCGATCACCATCTATAACAAATCCCTGCCTACCGGTCCGGCCGTAGTGCTGGCCAAGGTGCGAAACAAAGGCATCAGAATCGTTGGTCCAAACCACAAATCAGTTCGTCTCCGGCAAGGACAAGACACCCGCGTACACTTCACTTTCAAGGCCACCCATCCGGCCAAGACACAACTCGAGTTCACGGTCTCGAGTGGAAACAACACCGATACCGTAATTCATCCACTGATCGTCAAACCCGCACACTATCCGGAGGTTACTGCGCTTTCCGGTAGCACCAAAGAAGCAGTTTTACATGAAGTCGATAAACTGTCCGGGGTGCGTGCGGACTTTGGTGAGTTAACCATCAAGCTGGCATCCTCAACACTTGTAGGCATTGAGCACTCCATACAAAAGCTCATCGAATATCCTTACCAATGCCTTGAGCAACAGGGATCTCGAGCCATAGCTCTACTCACTCAGATTAAAATGATCACCGGTTCAAAAGAAAAAAGCCGACAAAAACAACTTCATCTACTCCGCCATACCCTACAGTCCATCATCGCCATGCAGCGGGCTGACGGAGGTTTTAGCTACTGGCCCAAAGGTAAAAAGAGCTGTCCATGGATCACCGCCTATGCGCTGGTGGTGCTTCACCGCGTTTCCCAGACGGAAAAAACCCACGGACAATCCGTTTGTCATTCGTGTATCCAAAAGGGGATTGGCTACCTGGAGGATATATTAAAAGAACCGAAAATATTGGGACACCTGAATTGGTCAACAGAGTCTTTTATTCTCTATGCGCTGAGCCATTACTCCGGACATAGCAAAATGAATTTGATGAACAACAAAACAATGGCCCTGCGGGCACTTTTCCTCTTTGAAAAGCGCGCCCAACGCCCTTTGTTTTCCCGCGCTCTTCTTTTAGTCACCCTCTCCCGTCTAGCCGACAACCCAAAGTTCGAAGCCGGCTTTACAAACCGATTGCACAAAAGCGCAGCCAATTTAGTCGCTGAAGTGGGAGGTGCCCTCCGGGTTGACGGGGATTGGGCATATGCCGAGGAAACGCTCGACTCTTCATATGCCCGATTTTTTCATTCCAACACGCGCACCACAGCCATGGTCCTTTTATCTTTGCTTGCCGCCAAACCCCAACACCCCATGTTGCTCCGGCTCGTACGCTGGTTTGTAGGTGGTCGTAAAAAAGCTGACTTTCGCAACACTCAGGAAGCGGCGTGGGGACTGATGGCTATGGAAGAATATGCCCGCACACACGAAAAACACAAACCGGATTTCGAATCAGGCGTATGGTTGGGAAGAAAACGGTTGCTCCAATCCATGTTTCGGCGTGACAGCCGCAAGTGGCACAAAACCACCATTCCCATGGCACATCTGATGCAGAGCGACTCGGAAGAACGACAGCGTCTTATCATCGCCAAGCGGGGCAGAGGAACACTCTACTACTCGGCCCGGTTAAGATATGCACGCCGAACGTTGCCCGAAAAACCACGCAATCACGGTTTTTCAGTTGAAAAAAAGATCCAAGTTTTAAAAAACGACGGCAAGTTGTGCAAAACCCCAAAACGACCCCAGCTGGGCGACACTGTTCTGGTGACCATAAAGGTGAATAGTTCTGAACCTCGACGCTACGTGGTAATCGAAGACCCCTTGCCCGCTGGACTGGAACCACTTGACCTTTCCCTGGCCACCGCGGGACAATCTTTCGGCGCTCATCACACCTGGCAAAAGGTCTCTTTTTGGAATCACCGCGAACTGCGGGATGATCGGGTACTGTTCTTCCGTGATTATATGAGCGGTGGACCCCTGGTCTACCGGTACCTGGCCCGAGTAACCACAGCCGGAAAATTTCACACCCCTCCGGCCCAGGCCAAAGAGATGTACACTCCGGAGGTGTTTGGTCATAGTGCAGCTTCACCAGTTATATTCAAATTGCCCTCACCATAGCCACCTGCAAGATACAATAAACAAATATCTCGAAAGCAATGCAAGCGGAACATTGCACCTCGTCAACCGATCTCAGAAATCACGGTCTCTGCACAAAAACAAAGTGAAAAAACTATTCCCAATTATCACTATCGTTCGGCTGGTATTATTAGCGGAATGATGTTTCTCGTATTTTTTCTATAAATTTGAAAGTCGTTATCTAATGTGCAGACCGTGCTACCCGATAATGGAGTATACTCACCACGTCTAGGAAGATCCTCTTTTGAAAGCTTCAGACCACCCAACACACGGGAAATCAGATAAAAAGGAGTTGTAAAAAGACACACCTGGATACCCAAAGGAACCGCCACAAAAAAGAACAACAGAAAAAAAAGAGCCCATATGGGATAAAGTAAAGCAAGTAAAGCGATACTG
>JAABSF010000113.1 GCA_011390535.1 Deltaproteobacteria bacterium
TATTTGCGGATGACGAGTGCGGATTTCATCAGCTAACCGCACTCCGCTTTCGTCTGGCAGTGTGAGGTTGGTTATCACCAAACCCCACCCACTGTTTTTTTCGTCTTTTGGGGATGGCTTTTCGTTATCAATGTGTTCGGACAGCTTAAAAGCTTCAGCCGCGCAGGACGCCGTCTCTACTTTATAGCCGTGGTTTTTCAGTATTTTGGCAGCTTGTTTGCGCCCTTTTTCGTCATTGTCGACTAAAAGCACAACCATGTCTTTCGTTGCCGAGTTTAATCTGTTTTCTCTGTTCAGGCTTGAATTGCCGGGCTGTTCGTCATGGGTTTTGTTTTGGTTCAAACTGTATGAAGGGAGGAATATTTGAAAAGTTGACCCCTTCCCCGGTTTACTGTCAACCACTATCCAGCCATGATGGTTTTTTACTATCCCGTAGACGGTCGATAAACCCAAGCCCGTTCCTTTTCCTTGCTCTTTTGTGGTGAAAAATGGATCAAAAACCCGATCTTTAACCTCTTGAGACATCCCGTGTCCTTCATCTTGAACAGTCAGCCGTATGAATTCACCCGGGCGTGAATACGCAAACTTGGCGGCTTCTTCATCAGTTATTTGAATTGTTTGTGTTGTGACAGAAACCTTTCCGCCCTCCGGCATGGCGTCACCGGCGTTGTGGACCAGATTCAGAAGAATTTGTTCCATTTGGCCTCTATCGGCTTTAAGCATGCAAGGGGTGCCTGATAGTTCAAGGTGCAAAGAGGATTTCTTGCCCAACATCCTCACAAGGAGATCTTTCATATCACTTATTGTTTTGTTTAAATCGACCTTCCTTGCTTTGATGCTGCGTCTGCGACTAAAAGAAAGGAGCTGCTGCGTTAGGGCTGCGGCACGCTCTGCCGAGTTGTAGATCTCTTGAATGTGTTTTCTTAATGGGTTCTTTTCATTTGTTCTCTTCAATAGGAGCTCTGCGCAGCCGATTATTCCAGCCATTAGATTATTGAAATCATGAGCCACGCCGCCGGCTAGTCGGCCCACTGCATCGAGTCGTTGTGACTGGCGAAGTCTCTCTTCACTCTCTTTGAGGGCTTCCGCTGCATGTTTTCGTTCTGTTATGTCTCTGGATACGATGCACAAGACGTCTTTACCACCATAGCTGATAAGGCTCGCATTAACCTCTACAAAAACTATGCGGCCATCTTTGTGTCGATATCTCCGCTCTCCCAAAAAGTAAGATTTGGAGTCACGTACTAGGCTAATATTGTCTTCGATATCTTTGATTGGGTGATCTACAAAATCATGCACCGAAAGATTGACTATCTCTTCTTTTCTGTAACCAAGCAGCCGTCTAAAAGCTCTATTTGCTTCTAAAATTGTTTTATTAATCGGTTCAAGCAAAAATATGCACTCAGCGCTTTGGTTCATAACCGCGCGGTACTTTTCTTCACTGGTTTTCAGTGCTTTGATGGCCTCGCGATGCAGAGTGTTGTCGTGAAAGATCGCAAAAGCTCCTGAATAATCGCCGGCTTTGTCTTTCCACGGTGTCGCCGTGCATACTAGGGAACGCCTTTCACCATCCGCGCGGATGATTTCCACGTCATAGGTGGACCTTGCTCCTCTACGGCGTTTGGCGGTCTGCTCTTTTATTGCCTCGAAGGTCTCTTTGTCCATGAATTCCCGGAGGTTTCTCCCGATGAGCCCTCCGGGCTCCAAACCGAAAATTTCTTCGGCGATGGGATTGGTAAAGGTAAACGTTTCGTTTTCATCCACCACCGCGAGACCGTCTCCCTGCCGCTCGATGAGGTTGCGATATCTTTCCTCGCTGTCTATTAGAGCTTGTTGGGCAAGTTTTGTTTCGGTTATTTCTTGAACGCTGCCTTGGTAATATAGTAAATTCCCTTTGTCGTCATTGACCTCTGCACATGAATCTCTCACCCAGATAATGCGTCCGTCCCAACACTCAAAGCGGGTTTCAAAATCTCTTACAATGCCTTTTTGTGCCAATATTTCATTGCAACGTTCCCGCTCTGATTTGTCGAGATAACAATCCCCAGCCATGGTATTTAGAAAAGCTTCTCTATTAGGATAACCCAACATTTCCACCATAGGCATGTTTGCCTCAAGTATGCGGCCCTCTTTAGTCGTACGGTACAACCCAACGGGGATGTCATCCAGCAGCGCTTTTCTGCGGGTTTCTTCTTCTTCGGAGAGTTCAGAGAGTTCACTTTTTGGTTTCTTTTCATTAGGATCGAATCCGTGAGGTGTTTTTATTGAGGATGGGAGGTTACTATTCTCAGCAAGAAGATCATCGGCCTTGGTCAGAATCGCTTTTGAGGAAGCGATTGCTTTTCTAAATGATTTTTTCAGGAAACTCATGGATCTTTTTCGCCTATTTGTGTTCATAAGAATCTTCTGCTTGCAAAAAATACAGGAAAACGGATTCACATTCATATTCTAACTGTTCAGGCGTTTTTATCACTTTTTTTCCAACGAAATTATTTTTCGAACACGGGTTACTTCTTTGGCTATCACCAAGCCCAGTGTCTGCGCAAGTGTAGAGGTGCGATCAATTTCTTCCCGCCATATGCTGGAAGACACTCCTTTTGTCGAGGCCTCCTTGAGTAGCATATTCAGCGCATTATAATGCCCATTCTCCCGGTAGGCGATGGCCATCCATTCATAAGGAGAATCAGCCCATGGGTTTGCATGTGTGGCCTGAGAGAAGTACCTTTCAGCTGTAACAATGTGGCCGTTTTTTGCCGCTCTTCGGCCCTTGATCTCCAATTCGTCGGCACGATCGCGGTCAAAACCGGCAGCCTTGCGAGCGTGTTTTCTGGACTCCTTCGTTTTACCCAACAATGTGAAAAGCTCCGACATAAGATAGTGGCCTCTGTTGGAAGATGGCATAAGCTCAAGGTGTTTTGCAGTGAGCTCCAACGCATGCTCTATATTACCCGCCGCCCTCTCTACTTCAGCCATATACAAGAGCGCGAGACGGTGGGGTGTTTCAACATAGTTTTCCAAATCATTATCTAAAATGGGCTCCAGGTAACCACGTGCGGTTTCCGGCAATCCCAAATCAAGCAGACTGCGGGCAAGGCATATTCTGCTCTCTATTTCCCAAGCTCCTTCTATGGCTGTTTTCAGAACTCTTATCGCTTTGTGATTTTTGCCTTGTCGCTGAAGTAGGCATCCCAGCCGCCACGCAGCTTGCAGATCTCTTTTTTTAAATAGAGCATCAAAATAACTCAAAGCCCGCTCTTCATCTCCTTCGTATTCAGCGAGACGCCCCAACAGGAGGTTTTTTTCAAGTCCAATAATATGACCCCATTTGTGCAGAAAAATTTTGGCTTGTTCAGTTTCATCACCACTACCACGCTCAGCCTTTTCTACCATTGCTCTTGCCAGCCGACTCCAGAGTTGGAAAGTTGATGTGTTTTCTTTCAGCACGGCAGGCGTAATCCCGGTGTCAATAGATTCTTTTTTTAAGAAGTCGTCGATTTGTAATACGGTATCATGGCCAATCCACGGCAGGTCCATCTCCACTATTGGATGACGATCAGTATTGGGCGGTGCAGAAGCGACCAGTTTCCTGAGGGCACTTTCATTCAAGAGGTAGGATAAAAGAATGTCTTCCATATCGATTGCGAACAATGAAGCTTGGCGACTGAGCTTATCTTCTGCAAGGTGATATGAGATTATCCCAGGATCTATTGCAAATGAGGTTTTTGAGCCAATCAGTAATAGTGAGTTTGAGTTTGTTCGAAAAACATGGACACCCTTAAACACCTTCAGAAAAGAAGAGAGCACTGATTTAATGGAACGTTCATTCATGCGGAAGAGATTGATCCATTGGCAAAACAAACCGTTAGGGGCGAGATTGTCACTGACCAGGCTGAAATGCTCCAGAGTATAAAGATAAGACATTCCAGACAGCCACGGGTGTGAGGGCTGGGAAACTATTATGTCATAAGCTCTTGGATTACCGCTTTTTTGCCATTTCAATAGAGTGTTTCTCGCGTCGTCGATGATAAGTCTGCTGCGCTGATCTCTAAGTGGATGGGTGTCCAGGTTTCCTTTGATTTGTTGATAGATAAACTGAGAGGCTCTTACTACTTCAGGTTCCAACTCTATTATATCCAGTCGCTTCAATCTCGTCTTGACCATGCTCTCTGCGGTGCCCCCGCTTCCCAGCCCTATGAGCAGAGCGGTTCGCGGGTTGGGGTGAAGCATATAGGGCAGTGTCCCAAGAAAGAAGATCACAGATGCATAGTGTGGCTCTGAAAACGAATGGTATGCCTCATTCAGTCCGTTGTTTCTTAAACGGTAACCTCTCTCTCCTTCCTTTCGAATTGTAACGATGGTTTGTTTGCCTTCCGCTTTGAACACCACCTTGTTTTTGGTGTTTTTGCCTATTATATCAGGAGTCTTGTAGTTTAGTTGTTTTTGATAATCTTCTATTGCGTAGCGGGACTCCATAATATGAATTATTCGAAAATCGGGACTCAAGGTAATCAAGCCCACCAGCAAAATCGCAGGTGTCGCAAATCGGAACAGCCAAGGTGCAAGCTTCTTTTCCTGTTCTTTTTTGGCGCCGGTTCTATTGTGAATGAAAAACACCCACGCCACCGCAGTAGCGGTTACAAAACTCAATGAAATGTTCAAGAGGCCCATCTGTCCAACGGTGCCGCTTATCGACGGCAAGACAAGTCCGGCTGCTAAAACGCCGATTACAGCGCCGGTCATATTGAAGGCATAGACGCGAGCCAGGCCTTTGGACGCTCCCAGCTTCATACTTGCAAGCTTGACGGTTATCGGGAAGGCCGCCCCGTAAAAAAAGGTCGGCACTAATATGGCAAGAAAAACCAGTATACTCTTTGTTAAAAAGCCAAGGTAAGGAGTGATGCCATCCTCAAAAAACCTTCCGGCCAGCCCGGGAATGAGGGGAATAAAAAGCATGGTCATGATGGCTCCAACCCCCGCCAGGACGTGTACGGCGATAAGTAGATCCCAGATTCGCTTGGGATGCTTCTCTACTATAACCGAGAAAACCGCCGAGCCCAAGGCGATGCCTGTAAGAAAAGCCGCCAAAAGAGCTGCAAAACCATACACGGTTCCGTCAAGAACCATCCCCAGCACTCTGTTCCAGACTACCTCATTTCCAAGGGATGCCGCCCCTCCCAAAAGCGCAGCCATAAGAGCGGTGAAGAGGGACAAACTTATTCCTGCATCAAAGGAGATCTCCTGGGGGGAGATATCGCTTGTCAAGGGGCCATCGGAATAGTTGTCTGCCGGGCTCTCTTCTTTTGCGGAGGGATTGGCTTTATGGCTGAAAACAGAATGTAGAATAAAGGCTACAGCTGCCGTTAAAAAGCTTATACCCATCGCCATGTATAGGCTTCCGTCAAGGCCAAGCCACCTAATAGTCACAAAACCGGCGAGGATGCATCCGGCGACGGCTCCAATTGTATTTGCCGCGTACATTTTCCCTGCTCCTGAGCCCGCTCTATTTTTCTTTACCAGGATTTTACTGAGCACCGGCAGAGCAGCGCCCATAGCTGAAGTGGGTACAAGGAAAAACAGAAAGGATGGAACCAGACGAAAAAAAACACTAGCGGCCGGGCTGGGATTAGTCCCCATAATGGTAAAAATATAGCCTGCACGGTAAAAAACCGGAGTGATAAAAACAGCATAAATACCGATAACAGCTTCCAAAATAGCATACACAAGCATGGGCCTGCGGATTCGGTCGACATATTTTCCCGCCACGATACTCCCGAAACCCATTCCCACCATATAAGCGGCCAGGACAGTGGTCAGCGCTGTTTGAGTTGTGCCGAAAGAGAAATCCAAAACTCGAAACCAGACGATTTCATAGATCAATGCGGCCATGCCTGAAAAAAACAGGAGAACAAAAAAGGTTGCCGAAGCCCATTTTGGAAGTGAATGCGGTGTTTTCATTGAGATACACCACTGTTAATTGACACAGGATGGAAAGCTTTAGTGTTAAAGTCTCGGATTCTTTTTCGGGTTTTTTTAATGATCTGGATTGTTAAGTGTAAATTCATGTGACGCCGTCGTGTCGATTCAATCAGAATTTTGGATTGTTATCTTTGAACTTTGTTCCTTGACGTTTACCCTTGGAAAAAAGTATCGTCAAATTGGTAAGATAATGACAAAAGAGTAAAGGGTAGTAAAGACATGACTACTAACTTAAACAAAAAGATTGCTGTTATCACAGGGTTATGGGTGTTTCTTTTGGTGGGTGGTGTTGCACGAGCCTGGACTGTCGACATGGAAATCGAGGTGGTCAAACACACGGTGACATACAACATCTGGGTCTGCAATGATCTAGGGGATGACAGCAGCGTATATGTTGACTTGTATTATAACTCCAGCTCCGCTCCGCCTACCTCTGGTGGTGTCGGGAACAAATATTGGACCACCAGCATCTCCTCCGGTCAATGCCGGCAATTTTTTCACACGAGGCTTTTTGTGCCGAATGGGAAATATCAGGCATGGGTACAAATAAACTCCCGGCCGGGTAATAACCAGGTACATATACACGGACCTGAAGAGTATAGGGTGGGGCCTGATCTTTTTATTTACTCGGCCGGCTATAAAAAAGATGGGGCATCACTGAAGTATACAGCTTTGGTGTGTAATATCGGTACCGATGTGGCTAAAAATTTTCGAGTAGGGTTTTATTTCAATCTGCCCCCGTCGGAGTATCCGCATGGGCCTCCCGACGGCGTCTATTCAGATAAATTCAAATCTTTGGAAGAGCTGGATTATGACCACTGGTGGTGGTATCGGTGGATGCGCGTTCCTTGGCCGGTGTGTGAAGAGGTAGAGCACGACAGGCATAATACTCCTAACGGGGTTTATTGGTCGTGGGTGAAAGCCGATTCAGGACAGTTTGTGGTGGAGGCCAATGAGAATAATAATGTATGGGGGCCGATGTTTATCCACATGGCCAACCCGGATTTGGAGGTAGTGAAATTTGAGGCCCAGGCCAGGGAGAACCCTCCCTATACTGTAACTTACACGATAAGGGTCAGGAACAAAGGGGCGGCGACGGCTAAGGTCTTTTGGATAGATCTCTATTACGACAGAAAACCGGTGGATGCTCCACAATTGGGAGAGCCCGGAGATCTCCAGATTCGAGTTGATAATCTAGGTGTAGGGCAGGAAATCGAGCATGAAGTGACTTGGCTTCCACCCCTCTTGGATGAGGAGAAACAGTGTGCGAATTATACATATGATTGCACCAAGGAGGAGTGCGCGCCTAACGAAAAGTGCTTATGCGACCCTGAGGGAGAACCCTGTCTGACACCTTATTGGTCATATTATTCCTGGGTTCAGCTGGACTCTGATGAGTTTGTCACCGATCCTGATCGGTCGGATAATTTAGATGGACCGCTGGAGCTGGTTTTTCCTCCGGGGTATGACGATCTGCCCGAAGGGTGTGAAGACAAGGACGGCGATGGTTTTGGTATCGGCAGAGATTGTGAAGGCCCTCAAGATTGTGACGACACTGATCCTGAAGTTTACCCAGGGGCCACTGAGCTTTGTAACGGGAAAGATAATGACTGCGATGATATAATCGATGACTGCTGTCCTGATGTTTATTGCTGCGATGCCGATAATGATGGGTATG
>JAABSF010000114.1 GCA_011390535.1 Deltaproteobacteria bacterium
TGGCTGAGCTGGAAAAAGAGGAGCTGGAGGCGGCGGTGAAAAAAGCCGAAGCTGCAGCATCGGCGGCTTGGACGAAGCTGGCGTTGTTGAAAAAGGGCGCTAGATCCGAAGAGATCGAATCCGCCCGGGCCTCGGTGCAGGCTGCGCGTGCGGTGGAGGAAGATGCCGAACGTGAGATGAACCGTCGAGAGAAGTTGTTTGCCGAGGAGTTAATCTCCCAAGAGCAACTGGATCATGCCCGCAGAGACTATGAAGTTGCAAAGTCTAAATTAAAGGGGGCGGAGCAAGCTCTTGCGTTGAAGAAAAAACTCTACAGGCCTGAAGAGATCGCTTTTGCCCGGTATAACGCGGTTGAAGCCAAGGCGGCTCTGGAGAGCGCTCGGATTCGTCTGGATTATGCAGTCATACGTTCTCCCATAAACGGGGTGGTGGCCACGGTTGCCATGCAGAACGGAGAGACCGTCAGTGTCGGCCTGCAGGCGCCGACCCTTGTAACCATAATAGATTTGGAGCGACTGCAGGTAGAGGCCTATGTGGATGAGGTTGATATTGGCCGTGTTAAAGTGGGAAGCCCCGCCACTTTTACGGTGGACACATATCCCGACAAGACCTTTAAAGGCAAGGTACAGGCGATCTATCCCAAGGCCGTGCTGGAAGATAATGTAGTCAACTATTTGACAATCATAAGCTTTACGAATCCCCCCGGAACGCTCAGGCCGGGGATGACCACAAATGTAGCTATCCAAATTCAAAATCAAATTCAAGATAAAGAGGTTGCAAAGAGAGAGGGTGCTGGAGGGGGAGCCAAGGCTGTATCCAAAAGAGAGGATGCTGGAGAGGGAGCCAAGGCTGTATCCAAAAGATAGATCTTCTCTATTCTTTGTAAAAATAAATGGCCGAAAGGAGCCGATGGTGATGATTCATCTGAACAAAATAAACAAAACCTATTATACGAAGCTGCAAGAATCGGTGAAAGCGGCCGAGGATGTTTCCTTGACGATTGAGGAGGGTGATTTCGTGGCTTTGACCGGCGCCTCAGGCTCTGGAAAATCCACGCTGCTGAATTTGATTGGATGTCTGGATATGCCGGACTCGGGAGAGTACCGGATCGGAGACGCAGAAGTGACCTCCATGGATGATGAGGCCCTGTCGCTGTTGAGAGCCGAGACATTTGGATTTGTTTTTCAGTCTTTTCATCTGCTTGAAGGGTTGAGTGTGGAAGAAAACGTCGCGCTGCCGCTGGTCTATCGCCCGGAGTTCCGGCCACCGCGTTCCGCCATGGACATTTTAAAGAGCGTAGGCCTTCAAGATCGCGGTGATCATTTGCCCAATGAGCTCTCTGGTGGGCAGAAACAGAGGGTCGCAATTGCCCGCGCACTCATAGGAGACCCCAAAGTGATCCTGGCGGATGAACCCACCGGAAACCTCGACTCCAAGGCCACCGACGAGATACTACAGATCCTTGAAAAATTGAATAAGAGTGGACGAACGTTAGTAATGGTAACCCACGATGATGAGATGGCCGCCCGCGCCGGGAGAGTTGTCCGGATGGAAGATGGAAGAATCATCCAAGACAGCGCAAAAAACACCGTTGAGAAAAAAGAAGGTGATGAGGTTGCGGATGGCGGGGCCAAGGGAAAGGAGGACGCATAATGAAACTGTTTAAAATGATCAACCAAGCGTTCCTCTCTCTGGGTACTCATAAAGGAAAAACCATCTTGATGATGCTGGGGCCTGCTATCGGAGCAGCGGCCTTGATTTTGGTATTGAGTGTTGTGGAAGGTTCGTCGCGAGGTATGCAATCAAGGGTGAAGTCATTCGGGCACGCCAATTTTATGATTTTGGCCGGTGACGGTATGCCGCCCGCCGACCTCAGTATAACCACCCTGACCGTGGAAGACGCGAAAGCCATCGAAGAATCACACCCTCATATAAAGGTAGCATCGCCCGGGCTCCAAAGAAGAGGGATCTCTGTGGAGTTTGAGGGTAGTTACACGAACGTCCCGGTGTTTGGGGTTACTCCCACATGGCAGCCTGCCTGGAATTGGAAAGTGTCGAGAGGGCGATCAATAGAGCAAGAAGATTTGACCCAGATGAGACGGGTGTGTCTCATTGGACAGACTGTTAAAGAGGAAATATTTGGAGATGAGGATCCATTGGGTAAAACCGTGCGCTTGGGTAAATCAGGGTTTACAGTGGTCGGCGAGCTTGCCCGGCGAGGGTCCAGCCCGTCCGGAGGCAATATGGACAACCGGTTGGTGATTCCTCTCACCACCATGATGCGAAGGGTGGCCAATGTCCAACATGTGTCGCACATTCGTGTGGTCCTGAAGGAAGCATCCAAGATGCAAGAGATAGCAGAAGATCTTCGTAAGCTCCTGCGCAGGAGGCATAACATACAACCTCCGCAGGAAGATGATTTTGGGATTATTACTCCGAAGACAATCTCCAAGATGACTGTAGAGATCAGCTCTACTCTCAAGACCCTGCTCATTGTGACGGCGGTTGTTTGTCTTTTGGGAGGGGGTGTGGTGGTGATGGCCATAATGCTCATGTCTGTCTCCGAGAGGACAAATGAAATAGGGATAAGAAGAGCGGTGGGGGCCACCCGGAGAGATATTTTGATTCAGTTTCTCTCAGAGGCGGTTGTGTCAACCACAGCCGGAGGTGTAGTGGGATTCGCTATTGGGATGGGCGCAATGGGAGCGATGCTGAAGCTGAGTAAGATGCAGCCGGTGTTTACACCTTGGGCAATTCTTTGGGGGGTGGTGACATCCATGTTAATAGGGGTTCTTTTCGGGCTCTTGCCTGCATACCGTGCGGCCCGACTGCAGCCGGTGGATGCCCTGAGGGATTGATGTAGGATGGCTGAGGGATTGATATAGGAATGATATAGGATGTGAGAAATATTACCGCCCTGAAAACGGTTTTTGAAGCTTTCCGTCGATTCCCCGGTCGATCTTCGCTCATATTGTTCACTGTGGGTTTCGGGGTATCCACCGTAACCCTTGTAGAAGGAGTGGGGCGAGGTGCGAGAGAAAAGGTGCAAGAGAACCTGGATCTTTTGGGAAAAAACCTGCTCATCATTTCAGCCGGGAGCACCAGGGTTATAGCCGGCAGAAAACGTCAAACTCAAAATGTTACAACTCTCAGTTTAAAAGATGCACGGGCCATAGAAGAGGAAATGAGCGAAATGGTTTCGGCCGTCACTCCTCAATACTCAAAGGCCATGACAATCAAAAGAGGTAACCTGGTGCATTCTGCCGAGGTGGTGGGGACTGATGAGCAATATACTTTCATACGAAACACAGGGACACAGGTGGGGAGGTTTTTTTCCAAGGTTGAAAACAGGTCCAGGGTGAGAGTCGCGGTGTTGGGGAGGAGAGTATATGAGAGCCTCTATCCTGATGGGGGAGCCGATGGAGCCGATAGAGCTGATGGAGCTGATGGAGCCGATGGATCGGCCGAAGCCGCCCTGGACACACTGATCAGGATCAATCGAATACCTTTCAGAGTCATAGGGATAATGCGGCCCCGGGGAGCCGCGCTCTCGGGCCAAGATGAAGACAATCAAATCTTTGTGCCCATCAATACAGCTCTGCGCCGCCTTTTTAATGTAGACCACTTAAACAGCATTGTGGTTAAAGTGCGAGATGGGAGATCTCTTGAGGCTGGCACGGGCCGAATCAACCGTCTATTGCGGGAGCTTCATCGCCTTGAGGCGCATCATCCGGATGATTTTACCATACAGACACAGCAGCAGGTTTTAGAGGCTCGGATGGAGATAGCTTCCCGGTTTAAAGAGATCATGATCGTTGTAATTCTGGTCTCTTTTGTTCTTGGTTCGCTGGGGGTTTTCGCCGTGATGACCCTCGGGGTCAACCGGCGCAGAGCTGAAATAGGGCTCCGAAGGGCAGTTGGGGCCACAAAACAGGATATTTTAAAACAATTTTTATTCGAGGCTTCTCTTTTGTCTTTTTTCGGGGCGGTGACAGGGATTTTCTTGGCGGTGCTTATCTCTTCGATCCTGACTATTACCCTTGAGTTGCCCATATCTCTTACGCCCGTAGTCATGATCATCGAGGTGGGGCTCTCTCTTGTAGTGGGTATGGTGTCAGGGCTTCATCCGGCTTGGTCCGCCGCCAATCTGAACCCGGTCTCAGCGCTGAGAGGCACCAAAGATCCGGAAGGTGGGTCACCCAAGCACTGAAACAGAGAAACCCCAATAAGGTTGAGAGACCCGAAAAGATTGAGAGACCCCAAAAGGTTGAGAGACCCTTTGTGGATGTTTTTAGCCTGTTGTGGTCTTATGCCGTATGTGCGATGTTGTTTATTGGATCGCTAATAGATCTTCTTGAAAATCCGAAGAGATATATAGAAACAAAAGTAGAGAAAGTAGAGAAAGAATAATGCGGCGATGTCGAAAACTCGGGAAAGACGAGAAACTCGGAAAATTCGGAAAACCTTGGAAACCGGAAAAGAAAACGGAAGGCTCAGAATGAAAGACGTATTTGTTCTCATAGTTGATGATGACGTGCGATTACGTGAGCTCATGAGCGCCATCCTACAGACAAGAGGATACTCTGTGGAGACCGCTGAAAACGGAAAACAGGGTCTTAAGATGATAGAGGAACGTTATTCCTCGGATCTGCCTTTTTTTGATCTCTTGATCACCGATATTGTGATGCCGGAGATTGACGGCACCGAATTTATCAGGAGAGTTCGCGCGTTGAAGTCTTCTTTGAGGTTAATGGCCGTGTCGGGTGGATCTCGTCACATGAGCTCAGATCTCTGCCTGAAGACGGCGGGGTTGTTGGGAGCGGACAGTGTCTTAGGCAAACCCTTTGATAGAGACCAATTCTGGAACGCCGTGGATAAGGCTCTCGGTTCGGGCGATGATTAGAGAGTTTAAATTCGGTTGGTGATTTTCTGTAATACTTCTAAGACCATCTAGTACCGCCTTAGGGCTGACTCAAGAATTACTGCCTTAAAATATGGTGTCGCTATTTCAACAGTGTATTTACTGTCGCAACCAGCCCGTCTACCAGGATCAGCGCAAAGATTGAAGCTACCACGGCGCGGGTGGCCGCTTGCCCCACCGCTTCGGCGGAAGGTTTTACCCGAAGCCCCATGTAAGAGCCTATCAACACGATGAGCCACCCAAAGACTACGCTTTTTCCCAGCCCATGAATGAGATCCTTGAGTTGTAATGCTTGTAATGTCTGGTTTAGATAAGCATCGAACCCTAATTGCATGTACAACACGCCGATGGCCATTCCGGCAAGTATGGTAATAAAGGCTGCTATAGCAGTTAAAACCGGTTGAGTAATGGTCACCGCCAACAATCTGGGCACTACCAAGTATTTAATAGGCTCGATGCCCATTACTTCAAGTGCATCCAGCTCTTCACCCACCTTCATGGATCCTATCTCCGCGGCGATAGCCGATCCGGAGCGCCCTGAGACAACAACAGCGGTCAATAGCGGAGCAAGTTCCCGAAGAGCCGATACCCCTACCAAGTTAGCGACATATATCGATGCTCCGAAGGTCCTGAGCTGATAAGATGCCTGAAATGCCAATATAAGCCCTAAAAGTGCGCCTATCACCGTGATTACCGGAACCGCCTCGGCTCCCAGGGAGAACACTTCATTTAGCACCGCACCCTTCCTTCTGCCCTTTCGCGAGAAAAGCCCCAGCAAAGAACCCACCGTTGCTTCCGCCACAAAGGCCAGACTGTGTACAAACCCGACGCTCGCATCGGCTCCCCAAGTGCCGAATCTTAAAAAAAAGCTCTCTTTGTCTGCTAAGGCTTTTTCTTCAACCGCCGGAAAACCTTCTAATATGGACCGCACCCCATGGGGAACCTCGACATAAGAGATGGAAACTCCCAACTCACCGGCTTGATCCAACAACCCTACGATAGCTGAGGCTCCCACCGAATCAATTTGAGACACCCCGGACAAGTTGATCTCCAGGTTTTTTCTTTTGTTCTTTATAAAGGCTCCGAGCCTGCAAACAAAATCGCGTGACGTTTGACGGTTAAGCGCACCCTCCACACGCACCAGCAACAGTTCCCCTTTATCTTCTATCTTGAAAGTCCAGACAGTGTCGGGGTTTTGCTGCATCTGCTATCCAGTCTCCATGTTTACCAGTACCAGTATCAGTGCAAGTACAAGGTTTACGGCGAAAAAAGACAAATCAGTTCAGGACTGACTCAAGAATTGAGTCAGCCCTTAATATGCTTTAGCCATCAACACACGTTTATTGGATGGTTTGCCGCATATTATACAGCCGCCTTTTTCTTCTTCGGCATCCCAAGGGATGCACCTGATGGTCACTGTGGTCTCATCTTTGATTTTTGCTTCACAAGCTGAATCCCCACACCAATGCACGTGGCTGAAAACGCTTCCTTTAGAGTATATTTGCTTGAACTCATCATAAGAGTCAATGCGCATGGACATTTTCTCTCTGCGATTAAGGGCGGCTTCATAAAGATCTCTTTGCATGTCATTCATTAACTTCATGATTTTTTCAGAGAGCCCTTCATCACCTTGTAAGGGCCATGCGGTTTTTTCCACGGATTTACCGGCTCTCGCTTTGCTCATTATCTGACCGTTTTCCAGATCGCGCGGCCCCAGCTCCAACCTGAGCGGCACCCCCCGCTTCTCCCAATAATAGAACTTGTTCCCTGGTTTATAACCTTCTCTGTCGTCTATTTCGACCACCATAGGCCAATCGCCGATGCGATTTTTTTGAAGATCTTGTTGTATGCGCTCTGCTGCCTCAAGAATTTGAGCTCTCTGCTCTTCTTTACGATAGATAGGTACTATCACAACATGTACCGGAGCGAGCTTCGGCGGGACTACAAAACCATTGTCATCACTGTGTGTCATTATCAATCCACCGATAAGCCTGGTTGAGACCCCCCAGCTTGTTTGCCAGACAAACTCTTCTTCTCCATCTTTATTCTGGAATTTCACATCAAAGGCTTTGCCGAAATTCTGCCCCAGATCGTGAGACGTACCCGCCTGTAGGGCCATCCCATTTTGCATAAAAGCTTCGATTGTCATGGACTTGAGAGCGCCGGCAAAACGTTCGGAGTCGGTCTTGTCTCCTTTTATTACAGGCATGGCCATTGTAGTTTCTGCGAAATCACCATAAATATTCAACATCCTGCGGGCTTCTTCTTGAGCTTCTTTATGAGTTGAATGAGCGGTGTGGCCCTCTTGCCACAAGAACTCACCTGTCCTGAGAAACATCCGGGTCTTCAACTCCCATCGCATAACATTAGCCCATTGGTTTATGAGCAACGGCAGGTCTCGCCAGGATTGAATCCATTTGCTGAAATAATGGCCGATGATGGTCTCGGAGGTGGGCCTGACAACGTAGGGTTCCTCCAGCTCTTTGCCTCCCGCGTGGGTCACAACCGCCAGCTCGGGTGAAAACCCTTCAACGTGTTCGGCCTCTTTTTGTATGAAAGACATGGGTATCAGCAATGGAAAATAGGCGTTCTTGTGCCCGGTCTCTTTGAACCTCGTATCCAAGTCACGTTGCAGTTTTTCCCAAACCGCATACCCGTTCGGCTTTATCACCATGCAGCCTTTTACCACCTCGGCCGGTTCCGCCAGATCCCCGGCTTTGATGATGTCC
>JAABSF010000115.1 GCA_011390535.1 Deltaproteobacteria bacterium
GCCGTTTTCACAATCTACTGCACATTGATTTCCACAGGCTCCGCAGTTGTTTAAGTCATTTTGCAGGTCGGATTCACACAGCGAGTCTCCGTCGCAATCAGTATAACCCTCGGCACATAAGAATTCGCACTGGCCCCCAGTACAATATCCCACAGTCGTTGCATCACTCGCGCAAATGTGGTCTCCTGGATTTGGCTCGTTGCCGCAGCCGCCGCAATTGTTTGGGTCGAAGCTGGTATCGGTGCATATCCCACCACAATTAGTGAGGCCTTCTTGGCAGGTGAGTTCACAGACGCCTGCGCCGTTGCAGACAGTTCCTTGGGGGCATGGAGCGCCGCACTCAGCGTTGTCGCTGCAAAAACGGCTGTCTGTAAGTAGGTTAACGCACTCGCCGTTACATTCGGTGAGGCCTTCTTGGCAGGTGAGCTCACAGACGCCTGCGCCGTTGCAGACAGTGCCCTGGGGGCAGACGTGAGTATTCGTTTCGACTCCACAGCCTCCACAGTTGTTTGGATCCGTGTTGGTGTCAACGCAAGAGCCGCTGCACTCGGTCAATCCATCGGGGCAGAGCAAAACGCATGATCCTTCGATGCATATTTCTTCAGAACCGCATTCATTGCCGCACTCTCCGCAATGTTTTTCGTCTGTCATTAAATCAGCACAGTAGTCCTCGCATTTAGTCTGCGTCCCTGGGCAGCTAGAGCTGTCACTACAGGAAAAACCAACGAGAGCAGTCAATAAAAAAAACGCAATCAGTTTGAATTGTCGCATCAATCCACTCCATTTCATTTTTTGGTTTGCATCAACGGCAAAGTGTTTGCATGATTTCAGCATATTAAAAATCCCCAAGATCTTATTTTGAGTATAGTATTTCCGCCTCGGCGATCGAAACATTCCAATTCCTCGAAGAGTAAAAAGGCGTCACCGAGGCTACGATCACAGCTTTGGTGACGGCGCTGAGAATTAGCGAATACTAGGAGAGTTAAAGGTGCATTACAATAAAAAAGGCGATAGGTGCAGGTGGGTTCACTCAAAAAGGGACAAACCTTTTCGCAGTTGGCACGGATAGCTTCAGAATTCAAGTGGATGGACTAAATACAGAGAGTAATACATTGAAATCACAGTGATTTCGCCTTCATGATTGAGATAGACAGCTAAAAGATACAAACCAAGGGGATCAAAGGGGATCAAAGGAGATCAAACGAGATGAAACCTCACGGAACAAAATTAAAAGGATAGAAATAGATTGATGGATATGAAAGCTGTCACAAAAATGAGATCGCAGGACCTTTGTTGATTAGTCGGAGTCGGCGAAGACACAGAAACAAAGCGTGTGAAATGGCTCTTTGGAAACCAATACCTTGAAGCATAGGTTTGCATTCCGGAAAAGGGTTAACCCTCTTTCTTGCATTCATCAGGTGCGAAGTTTAAACTAGTTCCCATCTCAGAACCTTGCTCCAAGCCTCCGACGGGAGGGGTTTCGGGACTGGAACAAACTAGCTGAGTTGACCAAGTGTTGAGTCCAGGTTGATGAGACAGGGTGTGAGAGAAGACACATGTATGCATTGTTTAAGGTTTTTTTTATCAAAATACGGTTAGGCTGTGATGGACTCTTTGCGGGCGAATGGTTCGTTATCTTCATGTTTGCAGTTTGCTTTTTGGAAGCAGGTTGTATGGTTGAGTTTGGATCGAACGAGCAGATATGCGGAAACGGTATTGTAGAGGGTGAAGAGTTATGTGACGGAGATGATATGGGGGGAGAGACTTGCGCAAGCTTGGGTCTGGGAGAAGGGGATTTGAAGTGCCGCTTGAATTGTTTGCAGTTTGATGCGACCCACTGTACTGCAGCATCAGAGTGTGGCAATGGTGTGCTTCAGGCGGGAGAAGTGTGCGACGGAGATGATCATGGGGACGAGACCTGTGTTACGATGGGTTACGATGGAGGGGAGTTAGGGTGTTTTTCGGATTGCACTAGTTTTGATGTTTCAGATTGCGAAGGTCCCGGGCCGGTGTGTGGGGATGGAATCCGGCAGGGGGTGGAAGTTTGCGACAATGGAGTATTAGCGGGGGAGACCTGTGAAACACAAGGGTTTTACAATGGGGTACTTCGTTGTCTTCCGGATTGTTCAGGGTTCGATGTTTCCGGATGTTGGGGTTATTGCGGGGATGAAATCAAAAACGGAGAGGAGTTATGCGATGGGGGGGATTTGGGAGGAGTGGACTGTGAGAGCCTTGGTTTCGGTGGTGCAACGCCGGAGTGTCTTCCTGACTGCGCCGGCTATGACACGTCGGGGTGTGTCACGTGGGTATCGATAACCGGGGGCAATTTCAACATGGGAAGTGAGGATGGGTATACAAACGAAAGGCCTGTTCACGCCGTGACAGTAAATGATTTCGAAATGACCGAATCGCAGATCACGGTGAAGCAATATTCAAGGTGTGTGGACAGGGAAATATGCACCGAACCCAGTACGTATCACAGCACGTGTAATTGGAACCAGTCTGGTTACGAAAAGCATCCTGTCAATTGTGTAAGTTGGTTTCAGGCAGGAGCTTATTGTTCGTGGATCGGAGGGAGGCTTCCCAGTGAGTCGGAATGGGAATATGCCGCAAAGTCGAGAGGGCAGGACGTGGTTTATCCATGGGGTAATGAAGTTGCAACTTGTGATTTTGCCGTGATGGGAGAAGTGGAGAGCGGATGCGGCACAGGACGCACTTGGGAAGTTTGTTCCAGGCCTTTGGGCAACACCGAACAAGGGCTTTGCGACATGGCGGGGAATGTATGGGAGTGGGTGCTGGATTGGTACCATATCAACTATGAGGGAGCACCCGATGATGGGAGTCCATGGGAGGAACCCGATGGAATGTATCGTGTTTCCCGTGGGGGTGGTTTCAGCAATGATCATGACTATCTGCGCACTACATATCGTGGGTTTTATGATCCCGCTCTGCATTATATAAGCCGAGGCTTTCGTTGTGCAAAAAACACTCACTGAATAGTAAAACAGCGGAGAACAACTATAAGGAGGGTGTTTGGTTGGAGAAATTATGGATAATCCAAGCATAACTGGATTTGATAGTTTCTATTAATGAATCATCCTTGATTTTCTCTTTCCGGCGTGCCGTTTGTTTCCGAGTTTGTTTTTATCCTTGAAAAGCAGGTTGTTCATCTCTACCCTTTAAATAAGGGTTTATGAAAAATGGAGTTTTTAATTTTTACTAATAGGTTCAATACAAAGCGTTTTTATCCAGTCATACTGTTTTTGTTTTCTCAGTTTGCCGGTCCCGGCTGCAAGATCGACTTTTCGAGAAAAAAATCTAAAGATGCCGCGGTGATCATGTGTTTAGATGAACCCTGTGAGGAGGGTTGTTGTGAAATCAACACCGGTTGTATGCCCGGCACGGAAGATACTGCCTGTGGTACCGGGGGAAGCCGGTGTATTAACTGTGAGGAGCAAGGGCTTGTCTGCAGAGATCATGAGTGCGTTGAAGAAATCGTTGAAATGGATGGGAGTACCGACCCAACCTTGTGCAAGCCTGGAAACTGCACAGGCTGTTGTGTAGGGGATATCTGTAGGGACGGAGACCTTGATAATGAATGTGGTAGGGGAGGTGTGGAATGTGTGCAGTGTATAGGTGGAACGGTTTGTTTTAACGGTGAATGCGTGGTAGATTGCGGGCCTGAAAATTGTCAGGGATGTTGCGAAGGCGTTTGTCTGGAGGGAAATACTCAAGCAGCCTGTGGATTGGGAGGGGAAGAGTGTGTGGAGTGCGCCGTCGGAGCGAACTGCATCAACGGCAGGTGTCACGAGGGAATGTATGCGGAAGGCGGGGACATCACTTATTCGGGAGGTTATCGTATACACACCTTTAAAACCAACGGTGTGCTTGATGTCATCTATTCCGGGCAGTGTCAGGTTCTTCTAATAGCCGGTGGAGGAGGAGGCGGTTCTAATAGCGCTGGAGGTGGAGGAGGAGGGGGATATATTTTCAATGAAGAAGTGAGTGTTGAGGCCGGGGATTTCAATATTGTTGTGGGAAACGGCGGTCAAGGGGCCGGGGGCGGCGGAAGAGGCTCGAAAGGCGGAAATTCGACCGCGTTTGGATTGACCGCTGGAGGTGGAGGAGGAGGGGGAGGTTCATCCGACATTCACGGTCAGTCGGGAGGTTGTGGAGGGGGAGGAGCAGGACGAGGTGACAACAATGACGGCGGAAGCGGAGGATCCGGAAACCAGGGAGGTAACGGCGGTGGCTCCAGTTGGTTGGCGGCTGGTGGGGGAGGTGGTGCGGGAGGCAACGGGCAATCTCCGCCTGGTTATTACACCGGGGGAAACGGTGGTTCCGGCCGATCTTTTTCTATTTCAGGTGGTGCCGTTACTTACGCAGGTGGTGGAGGCGGTGGAGGATATCATGGCGATTTGAGCAGCGGCGGTGTTGGGGGAGGGGGCCGTGGCGGTAACGACGGAAACAATGATAACGGTGGACCCACGAGCGGAACCGACGGTTTGGGAGGTGGAGGAGGGGGAGCGGGAGGCGGACAGAACGGAGCAAGGGGCGGGAGCGGAGTGGTGATTGTCCGCTATCCCTTTTGATTGAGAAGATAGTTCAGATGAATAGTTCAGATGAACTGCTGTCACTATTAAACGAGAGAACCGCAGCCAGGTGTGTACTTACTGTCCTACAAACCTTACGCTGACCCAGCGTCATTGTTGGTGAGGCTGGAGATTATTCTCTCTGCTCTTGTTTCAACGTCCCCGTGCAGCGTCTCAACCATCTCGGAGTAGAGGCGACAGACCGCTTTGGTGTGAGTTCTTACAGCTCTGGTGTTTTGTTGTGAAGCGTTGGTTAATCCGGGGCGCAGTTTTTCGTCGGCTCTTTCTCCCTTCCTGATGCATATTCTCCGGTTGAGGTCGGTCTCTATGTACGGCACCGCTCGTGGGTGGGTGTCGTCGAGTGTGCGTCCCGGTTTCGTGTATACAAATGCTACCCGGTTTCCCACCCATTTTTCATAGCACCTGTCGAACGCTCGCTCGTCTCTTACGGATTTGGTGCCTCCCATGCTCCAGCCGATTTTTAGCAGGGTGTTGTGTTGGCGCCTGATAAATTCGATGTCCGCCGCTTCTTTGGTGAAATAGGGATGGTCGAAAGCCGATGTTCTGGAGCATACGGTTTCGAGAATGCTTCGGTAATGGTACCTGGAGTGCAACTCAGAGGCTTTCATGAACTTCATTTCCGTAAACCTTCCGAGGTCTCGGATGCGGTTTAATACTGAGATGACATCTCTCGCTGAATCATTCACCGCGGTTTCCGGCAGACCACAAGAAATGGCGTGGGTGTCTGCTATTAGAACGATTAGTTTTTTTGCCTTAATGCTCCTGCGTATTGCTTCGGCGGCCAGAAGATAACCTACTGCGTCCAAAGGGAGTCCTCTTGTGAGATTCGTGCCCGAGCAGAGGCCGATACCCATGAAGACCGCCATGGGGCGATATGAAAGACTTGTTCTTTCTAGGGCTCTAAGACTGCTCTTGGTATCAATAAGGCTGTTTTGTTGTATTGTGTGTTTGATGGCTTTTTTCCAGTCTGCGTGACATCTGCGTTCACTGTCTTTGAGAGCTGAATCCCAAGACAGATACCGTTTATGTGCAAACCGGTTTTTCTGCGCGAGTGCTCCTTTTTCCTTGCGGGCCAGGTTTGTTCTTTTCACCATGAGCTGCCTTTCCTAGAAACCTTTCAATCTTGTAATTTTTTAACCTTTCAACCACCCACCGACAATGAAGCTGTTGGTCTCTTTATAAAGTTGACTCTCTAACGAGGTTAAAAGGGACGTTAAAACCTGTCAAAAAAATGGGGTATTTCAACAAAGACAAGTCGAGATGTTCAATCGGGGGGAGGTCTTCAAAAGTTGGGTTTATAGTGAACATAGGCCGTGGCAAAAAGTCGCAGCAGGGCCGAGTGGACAATTGCTAATGTCTGTCACCTTTTCCCGGGCGGCTGTAGACAGATCTATTTATTCAAAACAGTAATATTTAGAACGAGCAGTAAAACGGGGCAGTCCCAAAAAGCCGGCGTATCCAAGTGCCGCTGTCCGAAGGACTGAAGGCACTTTGACGAGTCGCTGATGATGCTCGCCGAAGGGGAGCTTCAAACAGCGACGTCCGGCGGCTTGGGCGCTGCCCTCAAAAATTGCTCGTTCGGTCCTTCGAATGCATCCCTGTGGAAAGCTTTGTGCTCTGCGAAGACCCGCCACGGCCGATCCCATACTCGCTATTATCTGCTTAAACGAGCAAATATATGCGATTCTTTAGGCCGTGGCAAAAAGCCGGAGCAGGGATCAGTGGATAATCCTACTTCACGGAACCGCACCCGTTCAATCGAAGAAGACACTCAGGAGAGAGCCCAACAACCCTCCACCCCTGGAGAATGTAGGGCCGGGATTGAAACCTGAAGCCATGGTGTGTGTGTTTGTACTTCGGGCGAGGTTACGTGCTCGTTCGGCTTGTCTGACCGCCTCTTCTGATTCCCACTTTCGGGCCTCTTGGAGACCACCGTCTGAGATGAATTTCGCTATCCGTTCCAGCTCTTCATCATCGAGCCAAATTCCGTGTTCACGGCACTTGTCAACGATGACTCCGGAGCGTCTGCCGAAATTTTTCCTGTTCATCAAAACACCACACTCAGGACATTTCAGATAGACAACCGGATCAAGCTTACGGGCTTTAGTGTTTTTTTGAGGTAATGGATTTTTCTCGAATTCTTCAACTTTCCTTTTGGAGATTTCCCTGAAAGCGTCGGAAGACAGCCAGAGTCCGCTGCATGAAGGACATTCTTCAACTGGAACCTCATCCAGTTTTCTGGTGTGGAGGTGAACCTTACAGCGCGGACAGTTATGTTCCACTTCTTCGCCCATGCATAATGTCTGAGGTCTTATAGGATGCGCGCAAGAGACGCAGTATTTGGATTCTGGAGACAACCGTGCAAAACAGCTGGGACAAAGGAGAGTTTTTTTCGATTCATCTTTGTCTAAAAAGCCCCCACAGTACTCACACTGCAAAGCGTCTGGGCGCACCGGACCGCCACAGTCGGCACAGTGAAGTACGGCTGCTTCCTGAGGTTTGCTTTGCGGAACGACCAGCAGATGTCCGCATCGGCATCTCACCTTTGCTCCAGAGCTATAACCTTCGGGTTTGTATTGATTACCGCAGGCCCGGCATTCTATTATGGGTATCACGTTTGTTCTTCCTGGAGTATCTGTTTAATCAATTTCATTTCTTGTTTTCTAAAGAATACTTGAAGTTTTTTCTTCCCATAAAACAAGAAAAAAATCCTGGTTTATTGAATGGCTGGGAAAAAGCTGCATTCATTGTCCAAATCCAGCAGTTATTTTTGAGTCAGCCCTAAGCCAAAAGAGAATAAGCACCTGGACATTAGGGGTCAGCCGGTTTTGAAAATATTCGGGTCTTACTCATGGACAACTCATCCCGAGGGAAGTAACAATTCCCAACCTGATGCAACGTTTTGTTAGAATATGGAATCTTATCGGTCCCGGCTTGCTCATGGCCGCCACTTCCATGGGAGCGAGTCACCTGGTTTTGAGCCCGCGTGCGGGAATGTTG
>JAABSF010000116.1 GCA_011390535.1 Deltaproteobacteria bacterium
GTGGTCTAATTTTATCACCGGGATGCGTCCTGAAAAACACGGTATTCATGATTTCATTCACAGAGACCTGGATAACATGTCTCCATACCTTTCAACCTCACGGGCCCTGCCTCCAAAATACAAAATCCAGATGGGAGACTGGGTTCTTCCCCTCAGCGCCGGGCGATTGGAGCTCCTCAGAAAAGGGCGCCCCTTTTGGGAGTATCTCACCGACAAGGCCATTCCCGCCACAATAATCAAGATGCCGTCCCACTTTCCCCCGAAGACAAAGGGACGGGCAGAGGTGCTCTCAGGGATGGGTACCCCCGACCTGATGGGCACATACGGTACTTTTCAGCTTTGGAGCGACGACCCGAAGTGGACAGACAAAAAACTGCAGGGGGGCATCACGCACCCGTTACGGTTCGGCGGTGGTCAACATGCGAATGCATTGCTCGCAGGCCCTCCGAACCCAATGGACGCAAAAGGCCGCCCTCTGAAAATAGATGCCGAAGTAATCCGGGACAAAAAGAAACCCGTGCTCCTGATCCGCCTCGGAGAGTCCGAGCGGCTCTTGGCGGAGGGAGAGTGGTCGGAGTGGGTGGATGTTTCGTTTTCCCCCGGTCTCCTGGCAGGCTCGATAGATGGGATGGTGCGCTTTTACGTTAAAACCGTACATCCTCACACCACTATCTATATCAGCCCTATAAACATCGATCCCTTGTCACCTACTATGCCCATCTCATCCCCGCCGTCGTTCAGCAAAGAGCTGGCTCAAAGAGTCGGGCGTTTTTACACTCAGGGGATGGCGGAAGATACAAAAGCATTTGAAGCCGACGTCTTCTCGGATAAGGAATTCCTGACGCTGGCCGGACAAATCCTTGAAAAACGAACGAAGATCCTAAAATCAGAGCTGAACCGCTTTCAAGGTGGGCTGCTCTTTGTTTATTTCTCATCTACTGATCAGGTGAGCCACATGTTTTGGCGGACTCTTGATCTGGATTCCGATGAAAACACTCCCGCCGCCGACAACCCGATATTCCAGCTCTACAGTCAAATGGACACCATCGTTGGAGATGTATTGGACTCCATAGGGAGTGATACCGAGTTAATTATCATGTCTGATCATGGGTTCGCTCACTGCAACAGAAACTTTCAGCTAAACACCTGGTTGGCCCAACAAGGGTATTTGGTTCCAAAGAAAAAGTTTCCCAAAAACGCCAAAAGTCCCTTGGATTATATTGACTGGTCTAAAACCCAAGCCTACGGAATGGGCCTAAACGGCCTGTACATTAACCTGAAAGGTCGAGAACACAAGGGCGTGGTACCCTTTTCGCAGAGGAAAACACTGTTGAGACGCATAAGCCATCAACTCAGGAACACCAAAGATCCGGACAACGGCCGGCAAATTGTAACAAGAACATTCACTCGTCCCTCAAAAGGGAAAGACCACCACGGCCCGGACATGATCGTCGGGTACAACCGGGGTTACAAATGCGGCAGCGAATCCGCCACCGGGAATTTGACCGACAAGGTTTTGGAAGATAACACCGACAAGTGGAGAGGAGATCACAGCATGGATCCGGATTTAGTCCCAGGCGTGTTTCTAAGCACTCTCCGAATGACACACCCTAAACCCATGCTCGAAGATATCGGCCCCACAGTGCTCCACTTTTTCAATGTCACCCCACCCGAAGACATGGTCGGAAAAGATCTCTTCAGCCAAGATGAAAAAGAATAAGGATCGATAGTATTAAAAAAACCCTGAGAGACAGATAAGAACGAAAGAAAAAAAAGAACGAAAGAAAAAAAGAACGAAAGAAAAAAAGAACGAAAGAAAATAGAACCAAGAGAGAGAAAGAATAATGGCAAAAATCAAAGGACCTAAAGCTTTAAAGTCCAGGCTGAAAGAGGCGGCGGCCCGCCATGGATATAAAAACGGTGATGAGCTTGCCCGTAGCCTCACCCGCAGAGGTCTAAAGAGCCTCGGAGTAAAAATCGACCCCAAAAACCTTTATGCCCAAGTCGTGGAGGAATCCAATAAGGCAGGTTACTCTTCTCCTGAAGAGTTGATAGAGCACCTGGTGGAAAAGGGGCTGACAGCCTACGAGGCACCCGACACAGATCCTGCAA
This sequence comes from Deltaproteobacteria bacterium, assembly GCA_011390535.1. Lineage (GTDB taxonomy): Bacteria > Myxococcota_A > Polyangia > HGW-17 > SLPX01 > SLPX01. The sequence continues at coordinate 2,113 of JAABSF010000116.1, forward strand.
AGTTGGAAGAGCGCCTCCGAGGGTTGGGCTACATTGAATAGTCACCGCCGACTCAACGGCCCGATGAATGAGAAAACACCCAAGAAAAGGTTGCGACCTGTTTGAGATTTAAAGCAATACTGGAAATCGTGTAAACATAAATGACCTGGATAGCACACATACTCCACCGCACCATCGGGCTGCTGCTGGTGCCCTTTGATTTTATGGGACCGCTGCTCGGGCTGACTCTCTTGTCGGGCCTGACCGGTGTAGCTATGTTGTGGATCTACGGCAAAACAACCCCCCAGGACAGAATCAAGAAAGCAAAAGACAAAATGACAGCGGCCGTCTACGAGGTAAGATTGTATCTCGATTCCCCAAAGAGGGTGTTGGCTGCCACAGGTCGGATGCTCGCATGGACAACCGCTCATCTTGCTTTGATGTTGCCCGCTTTCATTGTGATCGGCCCTCCCATGGGATTGCTTTTGCTCCATATGGATATGCGTTATGGGAAGGCTCCCTTGCCGGTCAATGAACAGGTGCTAGTGAAGATCAAGGTCCGCAACAAAGACGCCGCACAAAAAGTCTCGGTTAAAGCATCTTCGAAATCCCCCATACAGGTCACCGCCCCCATGCTTTTCATAGAGAAAGAAAAAACCCTCTATGTTCGCACTGAAATCAAAAAGAGGGGCACGCATTCGCTCAACATAAACATAAACGGAGACAGCACAACAAAAAGGCTCACCGCCACGCAGAACCCCGGCAAGCTTTCTATCTCCAGGTCTTCAGGGTTCTCGTCTCTATGGGCGCAAACCACCGAGCCTCCTCTTAAGCCGGAAGGCGCCATCGAAAGCATCCGGGTCGAACACCCCGAAAATAATCGAACATGGGCGGGAATTCCCATCCCGTGGTGGGGATATTGGCTTTTAGTTTCATTTTTAGTAGCGTGGTTATTGAGCCGTCGCTTAGGTGTGGAGCTTTGACGGGTGAAGAGAGGAAACAAATGAATCAATCCGCAAAACCAAATGTTGTAATTATCGGGCTGGATTGTTTGGCCCCTGAATTGTTGTTCCATCGTTGGCTAGACCAACTTCCCACGTTCGCCGACCTCATCTCGAATGGAATATGGGGGCCCCTTATGAGCGTCGACCCCCCCATAACCATCCCGGCATGGAGCTGCATGATGAGCGGGTATAACCCCGCCCAGTTAGGTTTATACGGTTTTCGTCATAGGCGGCTGGGGAGCTATGAAGACCGTTACCTGGCGTTCTCCACCGAGGTAAAAAAACCCAGAGTGTGGGATCATTTGAATGAGCGTGGTTTGTCCAGCGGCCTTTTGGGCGTTCCACAGACTTATCCCCCTAAGCCCCTAAACGGGTATATGGTCTCGGGTTTTTTGGCTCCTTCAAATGAGAGCATATACACATATCCTGATCCGATAAGAGATGAAATCGAAGATCTCGTAGGTGACTACCGCCTTGACGTTGAAAACTTTCGATCCGATGACAAGGAACGAATAAAAAACGAAATCCACGAAATGACCTGTCAGCGTTTCGAGGTTTTCGAGTACCTCATCAAGACGCGGCCCACGGACTTCGCCATGATGGTGGAGATCGGCCCCGACCGGATGCACCACGCTTTTTGGAGATATTGCGACCCCAACCATCGACTTTACGAAAAGGACAACCCTTTCCAGGACGCTATATTGGATTATTACAAGCTCCTGGATGGCAAAGTAAAACACTTGTTGGACACGCTCGACCCCAACACTCATCTTTTCATTGTGTCCGATCACGGCGCCCAACCAATGCAGGGCGGTTTTTGCATCAATGACTGGCTCCGAAAACAGGGCCTCCTGACTCTCAAAAAACAACCGGAAACCCAAACCAAATTCGATGAATCCATGGTGGACTGGGCGGCCACCAAGGCGTGGGCATGGGGTGGCTACTATGCACGCATATTTATCAACCTCCAAGGCAGAGAACCTCAAGGCCGGGTGCTTCCCGAAAGATATGAAGCACTCCTGGAAGAGATCTCCTCAAAGCTTCAAATAGTCAGCAGAGAAAACGAAACCACTACCATGGGCAACAAGGTCTTGAGACCATCGGACATGACAGCGGATCAAAAAGCAAATGGAGATTATCCGGATCTGATGCTTTATCCGGGAAACCTCGGGTACCGGGCTATAGGAAGCGTGGGCAACCCCGGAATATTCGTCGAAAAAAACGATACCGGCCCAGATGATGCAAATCACGCAAAAGAGGGAGTGTTTATCTATAGAGGACCCGACACCGGAGAAACCAAGGGCCATAGACCACGAGACCGTGGGCCACGGGAAGACCTGCGGTTGGTGGACATCGCACCCACGGTGTTGAGGCTCTTCGATATCAACCCACCTGCCGACGCAATGGGTCGGCCTATGTATTTATCTCTATAGACTTTATCTTCATAGTCTTAACTATCGTTTTTTTATGGAGGAGTTTTTTTGATGTTTTTCACCGACTTTCACAAACGAATCACCGTTTTGCTTTTGTTTCTTTTTCTAGCCCCGGCCTTGAGCTGTGAAAAGAGAGATGATTCCGAAAAAAAGAAATCCTCTCCTTCATCCGAAGCGGGAGACAAGGCTTCAGGTGACCAAACAAAAGAGGGAACTGCTCAAAAGTCCCCAAGAGAGCACCGTCACACTCTGCGTTCTCTTTTAAAAGAAGCTCCACGAGCTGAGCTCCGGCAAAACGGCCTTGTCATAAATTTGGGAACGCGGGACGCGCACAAATATACCCTCGGTGGATGGCGGACAGGTTGGCTGCATCCGGAATCAAAAGAAGGAGTAAACTTCTCACCTTGCGCCGCCAAAGCCGACATGGAGTTTTATGAGCCTTGGGGAAACATCTCTAAAGTGACCGCACGGGTTCGTTCAGTGGTCCCCGGCCAAGCGCTCACACTTGTCCACCGAAACAAGGCTATGGGAAAAAAAACAATACCAGACAAATGGGCCACAGTGAGCTTTGCTCTTCCAACAACTCTCGAAAAAGGAACTCACCGTTTTTCATTGCGCTTTTCAAAGCGAGATAAAAAGGGACGCGCCGCTGAGGTTGATTGGATCCGTTTTCATACAAAACCCGGCAAATCCCCGAAAAGCGCCGATTCCGAAAGCGCCGATTCCAAGAGCTCCGATTCCAAGAGCTCCGATTCCGAAAGCTCTGGAGGCAACGACCAAGGATCCTCGCCACCGCCGGCGGATAATAAAAAACCGCTGCCGGAAAAAGTCGCAAACATAGTATTGGACAGACCCATGAGGAGTCTCCCGGCGGCCGATGGACGCGCATACATTTATTATATGGATATCCCGAAAAATTCGTCTCTTGTATTTGATTACGGCTCAAAGACCCAGACCACTTTCAACGTGAGCCTCGCCTCCGACGACAAAAAAGAAAAAACCGTTTTCGAAAAAACCGCAAAAGGCGGCAAATGGAACTCGGCTGAAATCAATCTTTCCGAGTGGGCCGGAAAACCCGCCCGCCTGGTGTTTTCATCAGATTCCACAGAATCGGACTCCACGAAATCGGACTCCGCAAAATCGGACTCCACAGAAAAGAAACCCGCAGACACTGCAAAACAAGAACATGTCGCAGGTTGGGGCGAACCGGAGATCATGAGAAAAGGTAAACGCAAACAGACCCCTGCAATCTCCCCGGCCAAGAGAGCCCGCAATGTAGTTTACATAGTAATCGACACCGCTCGACAAGATGTTTATTCACCATTTGCACCCGAAAACAAAGTCAAGGTCCCGGCGATGCAAGCGTTAAGCAAAGAGTCGGTCTGGTTTACCGATGCCTACGCAAACTCACCTTGGACAAAACCGTCCACCGCTACTCTCCTCTCCTCTCTATATGCCGCTACTCACGACGCCGTGGGGTACAGATCCATGTTATCTGATGAGGTCCCAATCCTCTCCGAACAACTTCAAAAACATGGTTTTAAGACCGGTGGTCTGGTGGCAAACGCCTTTGTAAGCAAAAGTTTCGGTTTTGAAAGAGGCTGGGACCACTTTGTAAACTATGCCCGCGAAGACATCCCCACCGAGGCCGAGGTGCTCTACAGGGACGCATGGAAATGGGTGGAAAAGACAGCTCCCACAGGGAGGTTCTTTCTTTATATGCAGACCATGGATCCGCATGTGCCCTACGCAGTACCCCAGAAGTATCTCTCAATGTATTTCGACGGCGAATACAACGGCAAGCTTGGAGACGCGGTCACCGGTAAAGACACAAAAGACTTTCAAGCCAAACGAATCACCTTGGATGAAAGAGACAAGCTCTACACAAAAGCGCTCTACAAAGGAGAGATTACCTATCACGACCATTACATGGGTGAGTTTATCAAGAAGCTGAAAAAAAACGGGCTCCTGGAAGACACCCTGTTTATCGTCTCCACAGACCACGGTGAAGAGCTCTTTGACCGAGAAGACTTAGGGCACGGCCACTCGCTCTACGAAGAGCAAATAAAGAGCCCCTTGGTGATGCGATATCCTAAGCTCTTACCAAAAAACCATCGGGTCACCTCTCTTGCGGAGCTGGTTGATTTACCCCCGACTATCTTGGACCTGGTCGGTGTTCCTCATATCCCCAACACTGAAGGAACATCTCTCTGGTCCGCCATTCATGGCGATCAACCCAGTGAGAGCTCTTATGTAATCTCAGAACTCACCCGTCATCCCCGCACCGTGCGACTCAAACGAAAAGGCAAGGCGGTCCGAGTGGGCCGCTACAAACTACATTTGCACCAAAAGGGCGCGTCGCTTTACGATCTTCAAAAAGACCCGAAAGAAAAGGTCAACCTGTCTGAATCAAAAAAGGTCGCGCTTCGCACATGCAAAATCATGTTAGGTGAAGGCCTCGCCATTCCGAACAAATCCCATCGCCTGGCCGGCAAAGTAATGAAGCGAAAAATCAAAGCTCCCAGCGGCAAAGTAGATCCGGAGCTAAAAAGACAACTCGAAGCATTGGCTTACACCAACTGATAGGGCAATCGACGGAAAACGAGAAATCGATCTACAGAAATGACTTCACGCTCCAAGGTTCTTTACACTCCGGGTTCTTTACGCTCCAGGTTCTTTACACTCCAGGTACACATTGTGCCGGACCGTAAACTGCCGACCGAATTACCTTTTAGATGAGATTTGCTAAGGGCTTAAGCGGAATTCTTTAAATCATTTAATTTTTCATTGGCCTCACCAAGTTCACCAGCGAAAATTTCATCCCATCGATAGAAAGCTCATGCACAACACAAACGCAGCTTCGCGTTGAACCTAATGTTGCGACCATTCAGTGAAAAATCCTTATTGGCTGCGATTTTCATCGGCTCATTTTTAACTTGATTTTTGTTTTAAAACCGCTATAAAATTTGTATGGATGTAATATGAATCCTAAAGAAAGGGAGGCAACATGATGAGTCACGAGTCACGAGTCACGAGTCACGAGTCACGAGTCAC
>JAABSF010000117.1 GCA_011390535.1 Deltaproteobacteria bacterium
CCTTTTCCAGTTTTGTATGGGGAGAAAGAGTGCCGCAGATTAGACGTGAACCGCCTGAACCAACTCCGTGTTCTTTGGCGGATTTGCAAAAAGCATCAAAAACATCAGGGTGAGAAGAAAGGCCAAGATAATCATTTGATGCGAATGAGAGGAAAGATCCCTTAGGTGTAGTGATGATTGGACCGTCTCTAGAGATAATCGGGGTCAAAGAACGATATAACCCGGCAGCAGTTTGAGAAGAGAGGAAGTCGGCTGCTTCTTTGTGAAAAGGTGTATTCATGGGCAAAAAAAGAAGACTAGAAAGAAAGAGAGGAGATGTCAATAAGTAGTAAAGTGGAGGAAAAAATTGGCGAGTGAGTGTCGGGTGGTATGCGGAATTAGAAAAGAAGAAGAAAAGATGTTGGAAAAGAGAAAAAAGATCCAGAAGGAGAAAGATAGAAAAGAAGGAAAAAAGTTGAAAAGAAGAAGATGTTTCACGTGAAACAGATCTGGTAGGAAAAAAAAGAGCGATGTTTCACGTGAAACATTCTGTTCTCTTTTTTTATCTTTTCATGAGTAAGTTTTTTCTATTCCTATCAGTACCCTCTCTCTTCCCTCATCCAGTGAATAGAACGCTATTTCCTTTGCTCTTTCCATCTTATTGAATTTTTCTGCCTGTTCTTTGCTCAACATAAACCATATAATACCCTGTTGTTTTAATAGCTTATAACCGATGTCGTGCCATTCCTCCGGTTTAAAAACAGCCCTTGAAACACAATCGGTAAAATTTTCGTCCAGTTGTAGTTCTTCAACTGTATTTTCAATTATTTTTAATTGACTCAGCGACAAAACTCTTTTTACTTCTCTTAAAAATGCTGCTCTTTTCTTCAATGGCTCTACTAAAGTTATTTCAACATCATTCCTGAAACATCCTACAATTGCCCCCGGAAAACCGCCTCCGCTTCCAACGTCGATAAGTTTTCCCTTCTTTTTTAATAAACCTGCCAAAGGCATACAATCCAAAATATGTCTTTCTACTAAAACGTTTTCTTCCTTTCTTGAAAAAAGATTTATTCTTTTATTCCATTTCGTTGCCACCTGAATAAAACACTCTATTTTTTGTAGGGTCTCTAATGAAATCGACAGATTGAATCTTATGCATTGTTCTTCAATCTTTGTTTTCCTTACTATGTTTAAACTCATACCTTCATAAACTTGTTTTCTATTCATACTCTCTGTTGATCTTGTTTACCGGCTGATATACATTACCACCATAGATGATTCAAAAGAGAATCATTTTGTTTGCACAAAAACAGGTTCTTTTTTGTGTGTTAGCACTTTTTTGTCAACATAAGGGCTCGAGAGAAAACAGTTTTTTTGAACCTTTATTTAATTAGGTTCTTTTTGAAAGCAGAGGAAGAGCAGCGTATCACAATTTTTTTGTTGTTCGGCGGAGAAACCGAAATCCTCGGTTTCTCACTGTTAAATAAGTCTAATTGTGGAAGAGCATTTCTAACCGCTGCAGGTCGGGCAAGTTGGGTGAGAGAATCCTGCTTCTGTTTTTTCTGCGATCCCATAATCACTCATTTTTTGGGTTTATACAGAGTTAATCGTGGCGAAAAGAAATCTTCTATTAGTTGATGGAGATCCTAAGAGTCTCCGTGTTTTGGAAGTCAGTCTCAAGAAAACCGGCTACATTGTAACTACCGCTGAAAATGGTGTCGATGCTCTTGAAAAGATGGCTATGTCACCCCCGGATCTCATTATCTCCGATACGAAAATGGCGGGTATGGATGGGTTTGAGTTTTGCCGCCGATTAAAGGAAAACAAAGAATGGAAAGACATTCCTTTTATTTTTCTTACTGCTGAAAAATCAATAGAGGACAAAATTCATGGCCTTGAGTTTGGAGTTGAAGATTATCTCACGAAACCAATTTACATAAAAGAAATAGTCACCAGAGTTAAAATTCTTCTTCAGAAAAAAGACCGGAAGAGCCTTGAAAACCGGGATTCACGTACTCTTTTTGAGGGCTCTCTTTCCGATATGACTGTTGTGGATTTGATCCAGACGATTGAAATAGGCCGAAAATCTGGTGTTATAAAATTCGTTGGTGAAGATGGCTATAAAGCTTCGATCTATTTCCGCGAAGGCAGCGTAATAGATGCAGAGTTGGGGCGATTACAGGGTCAGAGTGCCGTTTATCGTCTGTTGGTGTGGTCGGAGGGTCACTTTCAAGTAGAATTTAAGAAGATAAGAAGAAATGATGTTATTAATATGTCAACGCAAGCCCTTCTTATGGAGGGAATGCGGCGATTAGATGAGTGGGGCAGGCTCCTTGAACAGCTTCCTTCTTTGGATACGGTTTTTGAAGTTGATTATGCAGAGCTTGCAGAACGGTTGAGTGACATTCCGGATGAAATCAACTCTATTTTGAGACTTTTTGATGGGGTACGGACTTTAATACAAGTTGTAGATGGGTGCATTTTTGATGATCTGGAAGCATTGAATATTATCAGCAAACTCTATTTTGAAGGGCTAATCTACGACATAAATATATCGAAATCCACAAGCAGTTTGATACAAGAACCTCCACCTGATTTAGAAGGATGGCTCAGAGATCCTGTTGCAGCGGCTGCAGCGTTGAGAGATAGTCAAGCACAGAAGAAGGATGGAATCTTATCTTATAACCCGCCACAAAATAAGGAAAAAAAAGTTGCTTCACAAATAGAAGAAAAAGGGGCAAAAAAAGGAGGAGAGGAAAGTCTTTATAAGAGACCGCGCCGCATTACACAAAGAGGAATCGGGGCCGCAAAAGAGCCACCATCAATTGAGGAAGTTCCCGATGCTTCCATAGATATTCATAAGTCAGCCGATTTAGGAAATACTTACGAAAGGGGCGAGAAAGACTCAAAATCAAAAAAAGAGAAAGGCCCCCACAAAACAACGAAAACCTCTACTTCTTCTGGTGTTCTTCCTTCCAGATTGTTGCGAAAACAAACCCACGGAAATAATTTAAAAGATGAGAATCTATTTGAATCAAAGAAGATAGAAAAAAAACAACTTTTCACGCCGATAACCGAAGGAAAGGGAGAGCAAAAAGCTTCTTCTATTGAGGAAACAGCGACACCAATTCCTTCCAGGCTTTTGACGGGAGAAAAGAAAGCAGGCGGACAAAAAGGTGGATCTCCTTCAGGTTTACCCTCAAGGCTGTTGCCGAATCTCAAACAAGAAAAAGAGAGGGCTTCAAATACCAACGAAGGCATGATGTCTCGAAGATCTATTCCGCCCTTGGTTCTTCCTTCTGATTCGGAGATGAAGATTTCTGATGATGCTAAGCCGGTTTCTCCTATTCCCCCATTACCTACACCAAATAATGAGAGAAATGAAAAACCGGGAGATAATCAAAAATCTCTTGCAGGAGTCTCCGGCGAAATGACGGCGGTTTCTCTTTCAAATAATGAGAATGATTCTATGGAGGAAAAGAAGGTTGTCTTAGAACATTATTTAGAGAAAGAAAGATCTTGTAAAGGAGAAATAGGAAAATCGGAACCTTTGAAGAAGGAATCTTTAGGCGCAGAAGTTAAAAAAGTTGATAAAAGCTCCTCTTACGATAGGACAGATTCTTCTGTTATCCTGCAAGAAGATATCTCTTCAGAAAAAGGTATTAAAACCGAAGAGAGCGATATCGAACCCAATAATTTTGTTAGAGCAACCGAATATGAAACGGACGAAGAGTTAGACAGAGAAGAAAAAATCGAAGAAGAACAAGAAATTGATTCAGTTGAAGCGGCCTTGGAAAAGGATGAACCTTTTATCCGAGATACGGAAGAAATGGAATCAACGGAAGAAGACTTTCATGAGAACGCTCTTGTTGGGAGAAGAAAATCGCTTAGTTTTTGGGCTGTAGTTATTGGGGTGATCATTGCAGTAATAGGCTTTCTTGTTTACCGCAATTATCAATCTTCTCCAGATAGGAGAGGGGGTCAAGAGGATGAAAAAATCATTTCTTCAAAAGGAGAAGAAGGTGTCGATAAAGAGCCTGAAGGCGATACTTCTCAATCTGACCCGAAAAAGATAAAAGAGGATGAGTCGAGAATTGATCCCAAGAAAGGAACAGATGAAAAGGAAAAGGATATTTCTTCTAACGATGACAAAGTAGTGCAAGAACAGGCGGAAATGATCCGGAAGGTGGAGAATATCTCGAGGTTATTGAAAGCAGGAAAAAAACAGGACGCGATAGAAATAGAAGAAGAAATAAAAGACAAGAGTCTTATTCCAAAAGAATTAAAAGAAAAGTTGGCGAGAGCGTTCTCTGAAAAAGCCAAGATCGCTTTGGACGACTCTAAGCTGGAAGAAGTTATTGAAAACGGAACCCGGGCGCTGGCGCTGGATTCTTCCTTGAAAGAAGTTTGGTTTTATTGTGGTTATGCTTTGCATCAAAAAGGCGAAAAAGAAAAATCAAACAAATATCTCAAAAAATATCTTCAGATTTGCCCGCAATGCAATTACGCCCGTTGGGCCCGAAAATATATTGAACAATGAAAACCACTAAAGATTACCTCCTTGCAGTCGAATCTTCATGTGATGAAACAGCAGCGTCAGTGGTAAAGGGGGAAAGACGCATAATCTCAAACGTTGTTTCTTCTCAAATAGACATCCATTCGTGCTTTGGTGGAGTTGTACCGGAGTTGGCATCTCGCCATCACATCGTAAACATTGTGCCGGTAATCCGAGAGGCTCTTAACAGAGCGAATTCTTTGGATAAAGATTTTCAAGGTTTCTCAAATCTGAAAGGGATAGCTGTATCTTCCGGGCCTGGTCTTGTGGGTTCGTTGATGATTGGACTTCAGACGGTTAAAGGCATGTGTTTAGCTACTGGATTGCCTTTAGTGGGGATAAATCATCTGGAGGCTCATCTTGAAGCGATATATGCAGTGCAAATTGAATCCACAGAGGATCTGCTTGAAGATTTGCCGCCGATAATTCAGAGCCCTTATGTTGCTCTTTTGGTCTCAGGCGGGCATACTCTTCTCATTAACGTGAAAGAGAGGGGCAGATACAATGTTGTTGGAGGCACTAGAGATGACGCAGCAGGTGAAGCTTATGACAAAGTAGCAAAAATGCTGGGCTTAGGTTATCCAGGCGGAGTGGTAATAGATAAACTTGCAAGAGAGGGGAATCCACGAGCTATCAATTTTCCGAGAGCACTGCCCGGGAGAAAACATCGTGATTTTAGTTTCAGCGGCCTAAAAACAGCAGTAAGAAGACACTTGCAGCAAAATGGAGTCCCAAAAAGTGGGATAGAATTAAATGATCTTTGTTCAAGTTTTCAAGAAGCTGTTGTTGATGTTTTAATTCAAAAAGCAGCCTTTGCTATGGAGGATGAAAAAGCGACTACTCTTGTTTTGGCCGGGGGAGTAGCGGCAAACAGTAGGCTTAGAGAAAGAGCAGCTCAGTTGGCGAGAGAGAGGGGCTGGAGGGTAGCTTTTCCGCCCCTCAGTTTGTGCACGGATAATGCTGCCATGGTAGCGGTTGCGGGGGCGCGTAGGTTTAATGAGGGCCGTTTTTCAGACTTGTCCCTTGACGCTGTTTGTCGAAGCCTTCCGGGTAACGACATGTGATCTGTTTCTATGACTTATCGACCAGTACACCTTTTACACCCAAAAAAAATACTTCAGAAGAGCAATCGTTATCCGCGTCGTTCCTTGGGACAGAATTTTTTGGTAAACAAAGGGATACTTGAAAAAATAGCGGACGCTGTTTCTGAAAATCAAAGCAGCACTGTTTTTGAAGTAGGACCGGGGCTTGGTCATCTAACCGTTCTTCTCTGTGAATTGTATCATAACGTCGTGGCCATCGAAAAAGATGATCTTCTGGCCAAAGATCTTCAAGAGAGGCTGAAAGAATATGATAACCTAACGGTTATTTCTCAAGATGGAATCAATATCTCCATAGAAGACCTCATTCATAAATTTACTCCGGATTATGATGTTGTTGGTAATCTGCCTTTCTATTGTGCCACAGAGATACTCTTTAATTTTTTGGAGACAGAGCCCTCTGCCCAAAAGATAATTTTTATGTTTCAAAGAGAGGTGGCTGCCAGATTAGTGGCAAAAGCAGGGACCAAAGAATATGGTGCATTAACAATAGCTTGTGATGCCATTGCTGATGTTAAACCATTGTTCAAGATAAAAGCCGGTTCATTTTATCCAAAACCGGAAGTTGATGCAGAGGTTCTTTGTTTTAAACCAAAATCAGAAAAAGATCGGGTTACACCTAAGAACAGAGTTTTATTAAGAAAAATTCTTCGTGCTGCGTTTTCTGCCAGAAGAAAAACTTTGAAGAATGCACTTAAAAACAGCGGAATATGGGATGATTTAACTAATGATCGGTGCGAGTGCTTTTCTGAGCTGGAGAAAATTCGGCCGGATGCCATAAAACCAAGTGACTATTTTATGATGGCAGAGGTATTGGCCGGGAAGCAGCAGGGCCCATGACAAGAACCAACGGGAGAAAACAAGGGGAAAAAGGAGATGATAACGGAGAGGATTTGCGAGAATCGGTAACCGGATGGAAGATGCTTTTGGCCCATCACCGCTCAGAGGAACTGCATCACTGCTATAAAATTGGGGTAGGGTCGAGTAAACACCATATTTGTGCACGTTGTTTGGGTTTGTATCCAGCGATTGTATTTACTATGGTTTTGGTGTTTTCAGGCGTCCTGAGGTTTTCTCCGGCCCGATCCTTCTCTTTTATGGCGTGGGGGATGGGAACCGGTATTTTAGAATGGAGTATTGTAAGGTTGGGTTTTTGGAGAGGAAGAAACTATTTGAGGACCATAACAGGTGCAATAATGGGCGTTGGCATGGGGATAGGGTTTCCCATTTACTTTCGCAGACCATTTTCAGTGGACTTTTGGACTGTGTTTGGTGCATTGGGGAGCACAGCATTATTGGTAGAGCTTGTAGCCAGGTTTTTCTTTGCCGAAGAAGAGAAATAGATCATACAATAGTGTTCAAACGTCTTAAGGATGTGTATGTGCATATTTTGGGAAAATGCTGTAAGGTAAAGCAGTTTCAGGGTTTTTTAGAAGATGAAAAAGAGCAGTGAAAACAACTATAAGGACCGGCTTGACGCTAAAATTATAGATAAGCTCTATCTTGAAGGCGCAGGGGTAAAAAGAGGTGAGTTTGAAGGAAAAAAAACGTCTTTTGATGAAGCAAGAGACCTTGAAGAACTAAAAAAAGCACTCTCTTGTTGGAGAGATATCCATTCTGAAGAAGAACCTTCTTCGGCACTTAGACACAAAATTCTGCAGGAGGCGGTGAAAGAAAAAGAATCTTTTAATTTGAAGAAGTTTTTTCTGATCCCCATCAAAATTCCGGCGATTGGGATTGCGATTTGCGTGCTTATTATTTTTAGTTTTGTAACATACAAATATATTCTGATTAAAAGCCCGGAGAATAACTACGAAGATAGAAAGGAAGCTGTTTCAAGAAAAAAAGATGATAATAAAAGGGAGGATTCTTTAGCAATGTCAAAGACT